>DAOWBJ010000071.1 GCA_030634125.1 Victivallales bacterium | reverse complement strand
TTTAAGTTACTTGAATCAGTTAAATCACCGTAATGCAGGAAAAATTTAACATTGTCCTCGTGCTGATCCTTATATAAATGATCAACGCGGTGAGTATTAAATGAACTTGCCCGGCGAATTATACCATGAACCTCATAACCTTTAGCCAAAAGCAATTCCGCTAAATAAGATCCATCCTGCCCGGTGATTCCGGTGATTAATGCTTTTTTCATAAATTAATACCATATTATTAAATTATTTTAGATTATTATAATACCACTCAGTCGCTTCCCGCAAACCTTCAGCAAGTTTGTATTGCGGATCATAGCCTAGTAATTTCCGGGCTTTATCAATGCAGGCTAAGGAATGCGGAATATCGCCAGCACGTTCAGGTCCGTAATTCGGATGAATATTTGCGATTTCAGGATCAAATTTTGCCAGGTTATTCTGCAGTTCCACATAAAGCTCGTTCAAGGTAATGCGTTCGCCGCACGCAATATTATAAACCGTGTTGAGCGCTTCAGGAGCGGCTGCCAGAGCCGCCAGTTGATTAGCCTGCACAACGTTTTCAATATAAGTAAAGTCCCGCGAATAACTGCCGTCTCCATTGATGGTTGGAGATTCGTGTTTTATCATGCTGATCACAAATTTTGGAATAACCGCGGCGTAATCACCACATGGATCCTGGCGTCTGCCGAATACATTAAAATAACGTAAACCAACAGTTTCTATCCCGTAAATGCGCGCAAAAATTTCAGCATAAAGTTCATTAACGTATTTAGTTATGCCGTAAGGAGACAATGGCTTACCGATTTTATCTTCAACTTTTGGAAGAATTTCGTTGTCTCCGTAAGTTGAGGAACTCGCGGCATAAACAAAACGTTTAACTTTGGCTTCCTGGGCAGCGAAAAGCATATTAACAAAACCGGAAATATTAACTTCCGCGGAAGTCATCGGGTCTTTTATTGAACGCGGTACAGAGCCAAGCGCCGCTTGATGCAGAACATAATCAACTCCCGCACACGCTTCGCGGCAAGTTGCAAGATCACGAATATCTCCCTCAAGCAAAACAAAATCAGAATTATCCAGAAACGATTCTATATTCTCCCGTTTCCCGGTCATGAAATTATCCAGACAGATAACTTTATTATTCTGCTCCAATAATACCTCAACCAGATTTGAACCGATAAAACCGGCACCGCCTGTTACAAGCACTTTGGAATTTTCTATCTTATTCATTTTTATAACCTTGCGTCAATGATATTTCTAGGCAAATAATTTTTAATATCGTATATAACCAGTCCGTCTTTGCTGAATTTGTTAAAATCAAGCTCGTCAAACCGGTCGTGCGCCACAGCCAGAACTACCGCGTCATAATTGCTTTTTAATTTTCTGAGAACATCAGGACCGGAAAGCAAATCAATGCCGTATTCCGCTTTTGCTTCCCCGGCGTCAGCCCAGGGATCATATACATCAACACTACAGCCGAACTCTTCGAGACCGCGAATAAGATCAATCGCGCGGGAATTACGAATATCAGGACAATTCTCTTTGAAAGTAATCCCCAGAACAAGCACCCGCGATGAATTAATCACATGATTTTTCTTGATCATTAATTTCACAACTTCAGTAGCAACATACTGCCCCATGCCGTCGTTGACACATCTTCCCGCAAGGATCACTTCAGGACGATAACCCAATTCCTGCGCTTTGTAAGTAAGGTAGTAAGGGTCTACACCAATACAATGCCCACCGACCAGGCCGGGACGAAAAGGTAAAAAATTCCATTTGGTTCCCGCGGCTTCAAGAACTTCCAAAGTGTCAATATTAAGACGGTTGAATATCTTTGCCAGTTCATTAACAAAAGCAATATTCAGATCCCGTTGAGAATTTTCAATAACTTTTGCGGCTTCAGCGACTTTTATCGAAGAGGCTTTGTAGGTTCCGGCAGTAATAATACTGCCGTATAAAGCATCAATCTTATCAGCAATTTCAGGAGTTGAACCGCTGGTAACTTTCAAAATCTTAGTTAAAGTATGTACCTTATCCCCCGGATTAATCCGCTCGGGACTATAGCCGCAGAAAAAATCTTTATTAAATTTGAGACCGCTGAATTTTTCAAGGACAGGTACGCATTCTTCTTCGGTACAACCGGGAAATACTGTGCTTTCGTATATAACAATATCGCCTTTGCTCAATACTTTACCGACTGTTTCACTGGCTTTGTGAAGTGGTATTAAATTCGGGGAATTGTGTTTGTCAATCGGGGTCGGTACGGTTACTATATAAACATTACAATCAGATATGTCAGATGGATCACAAGTGAATTTTAGATTTTCAGCAGAAACAAGCTGCTCTGTGGAAACCTCAAGCGTGTGATCTGTTCCACCTCGTAACTCTTTTATCCTCTTTGAATTTACGTCAAATCCGTAAGTTTTATATTTTTTGCAAAACTCAACTGCTAAAGGCAGCCCCACATAACCTAAACCAATAATACTTATTTTCGGAATAAAACTATTCTTCATAATGCTCCTTACGCATTAAAATCATTTTAAAGAAATATAATTGTTTCTTTTTTTTACACGCTCCGCCCCGTCACTTGTAATCGCGAGCAACACATATAGATATAAAAAATAAATTCACCATAATAAAAATTTCACAAAATAAAGGTTTGTATATTTGAGCTAATTGCCTGATTAAACATTTGTTTCAGCAACGCCACCTTCACTTCCAGAAATTCCTTAATTCTAAAGATAATCTTTAAAGTCAAGTTTTTCAAGCGGAAAGCACCTGAAAAAAATAAAAAACGAATCTAATGATTTTTATTAAAATAGCTGATATGTCAAGATAAAGTCATTTTTGTGTTAATATTTTGTTTTTAAACCGTTGTATATTTGCTAAAAAATGCTAATCTATAGCTTACGAATAAATGCGCCTTTGAAAACAAGTGCATTCCTTTTATGAATATTTGAGGCAAATATGAATTATAAGAACAACATGTTCGATGAAGATTCCTATGATACCCCGGCGGAAACAAAACGTTCTTTTATGAATCGTTTACTGCTGGGGAATCGTTTTTATTTTTACGCGAAAAATTTTTATATCTTTTTCAAAACGGGTATGTGCGCCAAACGCGGCGAACTTGACGCGGAAAATCAAATATTTTATTCAAATCAGAATTTCAGACTAGTTGAAGACTGCGGCGGGAAAATTCATCTTAAAGGACTGGATAATTTACGAAACCTTAACGATAAGCCGGTCATTCTGCTGGGTAATCACATGAGCTTATTGGAAACAGCTTTATTTCATTCAATTATCAGACCCCGGATAGATTTTACATTTGTCATCAAAAAAGCTCTCTTCAAAATACCGTTTTTCGGCGATATCATGCTTTCCCTGCAAGCTATTCCGGTAACCCGCAAAGATCCGCGCAACGATCTGAAAATGCTCTTGCGCGAAGGTAAATACCTCATAAAAAACGGAAAATCAATTATCATGTTCCCTCAGGGAACGCGCAGTGAAGCTTTTTCCCCGAAGCATTTCAGCAGTGTCGGCATAAAATTAGCCCGCACCACCAAAGTTGACATTATACCTTTCGCTCTAAAAACTAATTTCCTGAAAAATGGAAAGCTATTCAGAGACCTCGGTCCAGTTTGTCCTGAAAACCATGTTCATTTTGAATTTGGAGTGCCCATTAAAATAGATGGCAATGGAAAAAGCGCCAATCAGCAAGTCAAAGATTTCATCTCATCAAGACTCGAAAAGTGGAATTCAAAATAATTGTTCATGAATTCCGAAGATATTTAAACCAAAAAAAACTCCACACTCACAAAAAAGAATGTGGAGTCTTACTTAACTATTCAGATGCCTCTATGCGCAGCATGAACATGGGTTTTTTAAGGAGAATTTGACGCCATGAAGCATCTGAATCTTTGTATAGTTGACTATTGCATTCGATCAGGTTTTTGATAATTGCTTCGTTTTCATCAGCTGAAATAGATTTTGCGTTTTTATCTATCTTAGCCGCTCCTAATAAAAGTAATGAAAATACGGTTAATAACGCGAATAGTAACAATCTGCTTTTAGATTTTAACATTTTCATCATGTCCCTCCCCTCCTTATTTCATTAAATTTTTATTTCATCAGGCAAAAGGTCCGCAGCCATTTCGCGCATACCTTTTTCACGTGTGTGTCCATTTATTTTATTAATTTCTTCATCCCAGCGTTCGGTATTCCATATTTCAATACCGATTTCGACTCCGACTACGCTGACATCAGCACCGGGCTGTAAATCCGCGTAAGTTCGATATGCCGGTGGTATCGTAATTCGTCCCTGCCTGGATATTTTGTCCGATTTGCTCATCGCGCCGAAACGGCGCATTGACCTGCGAAATACTAAACTTGACGCCGCCCGCGCCGCGGGAGCTTCCTCATGACGACGCATTTCCAGATAAATATCTTCCGGATATAAAGCGATTCCGCCTTCAGGCAAACAATGCAGAACCACATCTCCGCGGCACTTATCATCAAAATCTTTAAGCACGCGGGGACTGAATTTTATACGACCATTACTGTCGATAGAACAACAGTCATGTCCACAAAATGCCAGCATCGTTTAAGACCTCACTTTAAAAAGCTATTCCATTATATTCCATTATAACCCATTTTATTCCATTTTGCAAGTAAAATTAATATTTTTTTCAGAGAAAAGTCCAAAAAAAGTAAGGCGTCACTCTTTTTCTTAGTAGTGCCGGGAGCAGCCTTGCTCCGGCACATAATGATCTTAATCGGGCTGTAATCCTGGGGTTTGGAGCGAACTTTTGTCGCGGTGCGAGCCGCACCTGCAACTACTTTTATGCGTTTTGACATTAAACTGACGTGTTACGAGAAGAGGCTAAAATTGACTCAACCTTCAAAAGTCAGCTGATATTCAGTTTCATAAGATCGTCAAAATTGTTTTTTCTGCGGACTGTTTGGAAATTGTTTTTGTCTAATATTACTTCGGCGCAGGATGGAAAACTTAGAAAGTTTTGTATTCCCATTGACCAGCCGTAAGCTCCGGCGTCCTCTAAAACTATAATATCGCCTATTGCAATGTCTTTAGGCATATCAGCTATTGAAATCACGTCGTAAGGCGTACAGGTTTGACCGCAAATCTCGGCTGGCTCTAAATCTGTTGACGTGGAATTTAATGAAGAAATCCGGTGTTTAGCCCGGGTCATTACGTATCTCATAAAATGATTAATCCCACCGTCGAGCGTGATGAATTTTTCACCCCGTGATACTTTAATATCAACGACTTTAGCCAGATAACGTCCGGCATTTCCGATGATATAACGTCCCAATTCAAAACGGGTTGTTATTTTATCCCGCAAGCCGTATTCTACTCTTAGTTTTTTGAAGCTTTCCGCGAGGTATTCAGGATTTATCGTGGTATCATTGTCTTGATAAGGGATTCCGAAACCGCCGCCAAAGACATAATCTATTTTATCTTCAGTATAAAATTTTTCATAATGTTCAGTAATAATGTTCAGCCCTGCCCTGTAGTTGGCGGTCAGTTGTTCGTCAGAAAGTATTTGACTGCCCAGATATAAATGAATTCCGTTTATTTTAAAACCATCGCTTGCGGCTTTGTCAAGACAGGCAGGAAGTTCTTCGATATCAATTCCGAAACGGCTGGGCTTGCCGGTCATTTTTTCGGCGGCATTACCCGCCTCTAACGGATTGATCCTGAAACATAAACTCAAATGCCTGGTGTTGCCGTTAGTAATTTTTTTAACTCTCTCAAGTTCGGTCATGGATTCAATATTAAATCTTCTGAGTCCTGAATCTAAATTGTCCGAGATATTCAAACTTGTTTTACCCGGTCCGTCATATAAAATCTCCGCCGGGTTAAATCCGGCTTCAACTGCGACTTTAGCTTCAAAAGGTGATGCTATTTCCGCCTCAATCCCCGCGTCTGAAATGATTTTGCATACTCCGAGGCAGGGGTTGGCTTTCAGGGAATAATGAATTTTAGTTTCCTTGAAGGCTTTCTGGATTCTCTGGATATTTTCTCTTATTCTGCATGCGTCATAAACATAAAACGGCGTACCTGTTTCGTTAACTATTGCATTCAGTATATCTTTGTCTGACATGCTAATTTCCTTTACGGTAAATCAATATTTGCGAATAACAATTGAATATATAAAAAGGATATGGTTCAGAAACAACGATGTCAATATCAAATAAATCACAATACGCTCGTCCAAAACCTGCTCCGGTTTCAGCAACTATCATTATTTTAGTATTGTTTTCCTTTGCTGTTTTTATTATTTCAGGCAAAGAACCATTACTGATAGTCATTCCAGTTATAATCGCGAGATCAGCTTCCGCCACCAGTTCGTCGGTATGCAGGGCTCCGTCCGCGATATTGACCCCGCAAAGCTCCTTGTTGATAATGTTTTCATCTAAATCGGTCGCCGTAACCAGCATGTTCTTATTTTTAAGTTTTTCAATTATGCAACCGACAGCTCCAACATTAACAACTTTGGGGCGTTCGGGAATAAGCTTTTTCCGGCACATATTTTGAACTTCATCGCATATTATATCCGCACGCTGGCCCGCTTTGTTTTTCCCGGAAATTAAAAACTCTTCATCAGCCTCAGGAGATAATGACGCGAACATCGCATCGAGGAGAGCGATATTAACCGGTGAATATTCTTCTGTAATCATTTCCCGGGCGTCTTTGCCGACAAGGGAATTAAGTTCAGATTTATGAATACCTTCATAAGCGCTATATGCCGCGCCGGTTGCCTGTACTTGAACCAGAGCCACATCATATTGAAATAACCTTTCTTTAGCAAAAGGCTGGTAATTCAAATGCAGCAACCAGGCTCCCTCTATCCGCATATCTTCGGCGGGCAAATCAGCTGTAGCGGATAAAATCCAGTCAGTCAGTGTCTTGAGCATATAGCAAAAATCCTTTTCTATTTTCCCGCGGCTCTTCTTTTGTCACGTTCATTTAGTCTGGCAATAATTGGTTATATTTTAATTTAATCCATTCAACGCGAAAGTACAACTTGAATCCGTGACAAATTTTATTTTTAAGTTTTTCCATGATTTCATTCAAAACATGCTATATTTTAATATTACTGTAGGTACCGTTATAATTTTCAGGAGAAAATCATGGAACGATACTATGTAAACAGAAATACATCAATAAATATAGACCTGACAAACAGATACCTGCAGAAGTAGAATAATCAAAAAAAGTGGCGGGAGCGACGGGACTCGAACCCGCAACATTCAGATCGACAGTCTGATACTCTAACCAGTTGAGCTACGCCCCCACTTTTTCAAGTGAGCGATAAACATACTGCTTTATCAGAAATTTGCAAGAGAAAAACTAAAAAAAATGTATTTTTTCGAAGTAATTTTTTTTAACAATATTTTCAATGAGACAAAGCTATAATACCCGGCATAGAAAATAATTGCCCTGTCCCCGGATTATGCTTAGTTTTTCGCGGCGTACTAAATAGCTTATCTGATTCATAAGCTGTTCTTTTTTCTTGAGATATCCGCCGCCGATTTCATCGGGATTTTTGACCGTACCGCCCAGAATTATA
>DAOWBJ010000055.1 GCA_030634125.1 Victivallales bacterium | reverse complement strand
TGCTAAGCCGGTTAAGAAAACGAATAACCGAAAAAATATCGGCATCGTCAAATTCTATGTTAGGAAAAATAATATTCTCAAGCTTTTCATAAGTTGAAGACGCCGCGTTACGCTGAACAGTCATTGTAGTTGTAGTCATAGTTTCAAGATGCGACGGCAATACCGGATCAATCCATTTCCAGGTATTATAAGCGAGCATACCCTGAACATCAGCCACCCGGCGTTTTTCGCCGTAAAAATACATCTTATCATATGTCTGCCCCAGAAGCCTGATAGATTTTTTATGATAAGGATCCAGCAGGAAAATAGTTTCAAGAAGTTTTCTCACTTTTGCGTATTTTCTGTTCTTGTAAAAAACTTGAGCTTCACGATATAAGGCTGCTATTTCTTTTTTAGTTGTAAGTACTTTTTTGTCAAATCCGGCTAATTTTACTTTTTTCCTGTATTCCAGACCTTTTCTTTCTTTTTTACAGGATTCAATAAAACTGCTTACTTCCGCATTTTTATTACTATCAATCAAAGTGGCTTCAGCCGCAAAATTAATCGCGTCTTCAAGTTTGTTCTGCAATCTGGCACGTCTGGCTTTTTTCATTAAAAACAAAGCCCAGTTACTTTTGAAGCTTTTAATTTCTTTGCTCAATGAACGTTTTTTGAATTCAGCAAGCTCACCGCTCATTTTTTTTAATGAACTGTCGGCTTTCTGATAAAAATCACTTGCGTCAGAATACTGCCCTTTGTAAGCAGCTTCACGAGCCTGTTTAATCAAGTCTCGGACATTAACAAATTGAAGCTCCCGCTGTCCTTTGGTATTCAGCACTAACTTTTTAATATCAGTTTTTACAGCAAAAACTTTCGGACAAAACATCACTCCGCAGCATAATATTGCCGGCAAAAAAAGATTTGTAACCTTTTTAAAGAATATGCTCATATTTGCACCTGTTGTGTTTTCATAATGTTATCTCCTACGTGTTTTTCTTCCATTCCTTGGGGTTCCTCCGGGAGGCGCATCCATAAATCCGGGAGGCGCGCCAATATTCGCGTTTGGATTTCCCCCCGTTCTTCCTTCATCTTTCTGCTTTATCCTGGGCATAAGAACCTTTGCCGTAATAGTATATTTTTTAAGCTTTTTATCTTCAATTATAACCTGTTTTTTCTGTCTGTCAACCTTAAAGACCTTATATTTTATCGTTTTACGCCTGCGAGGCTTACCGCTTTTGTAGAAACCCGGTTTAGTTTTGCGAAACATTGTGATAGTGTCTTTTGCGCCGACATGATACTTTTTACCAGTAGCTAAATCTTCAATAATCGCTTTAGGTTTAGGTGAATATACATCTTTACCAACTTGCATTGTGATGGTATATTTACCATCTCTGGATTTTAGATAAATTTTTGATTTATCCTCCTTGACAATAGTCCCGCCACGCCGTTTTTCTTCATGCTTGGCATCAATTTTAGTAATTGTATAAGAAGTTTTATCCAAAGTCATACGGTCGTCAAGGTACTTGAATTTAGTTTTACTTTTACCCCTGATCATTTCATTTATCTGGATAACCCAGTCTGCCGGGTCTTTTTTGCCGCCATTTGTATTAACAAGCATAAGTTTAAAGGGCAGTTTTGTTTCTCTAAACTCAATTAAATGCAAACGCTCATAAAAAGGTGGATGTGAAGCTGAATTATTGATCTTTTTCTTTTTCTGCAACTCATATATATTCGGAAAACCATCGTTATCCGGATCATACAGTGCATCATCAGGATTATCAGGATCAAGCCCTAATCTAATCTCGTCAACATTAGGAATACCATCGTTATCCCGATCCATTTCGTCTATATTTATTTTAATATCATCCGCCGGAGGTCTAGGCAAAGGTTTGTCGCATAACGGGCAATTTCTTGGATGATCTATCGGTCCGAAAAAATAATAACGGGGAATTACTTTATTGCCGAAAGGACAACGGGCACATTTGAACGGTATCAATAAATCTGTATATATTTTATCCTTGTCACTGCGCGCTATTGACTTATTCCATGTACAATCTTTGGTAAAAATGTAGCTTGTCTGATATTTTTTGTGCGAAAAATCATTTTTTCTGTAATTAGGCTCTCTGGTAGGTATTTTTAAATCCTGCTTTGTAATTGTATGAGTAGATTTACTTAAATCAATCAGGTAAATAAGCAAAAATACAAATACAAGCAGAAAAAATGCTAAAATCAATTTTTCATAATGTCTCTTTAAAAAATCCAACTTTCAACCTCCAGTCATCAATTATTTGGCGAATCATCAAAAACAATATAATCTACTTCAAATTCAACACGGCAAATGTTATTTCTCCCGATAATTATTTTCGCATATCCAGGATCGTTAGGTTTTAATATTTTTTTCTTCTCTTTAGCGGCAGATTTTATTTTTGCATTTTTTAACTTATCACTCGGCTTAGGCTTACTTGTACCGGGACGAGTAGGTGAATTGAAACGTCTTCTATCGGAACGGACCGCGGGGATTCCAGATGGCTGGTTTTCGTCTTTATTTTTTTCCTCCATTGATTCATAATCCGACTCTTCTTTGATTCTTTCACTTTCAGCAAGAATATCATCCACGCCGTCAACCATTTTGCTAAGTTTAATATCTCTAATCGCGTAAACACGATTCTCCTTGTAGGCTGCATAAAGATTTTTTACCACGCGTCGAATAGAAGCTAAATCCCCATTGACTGTAAAATTAAAACGATACAGAATATAGTTCCCGTCTTTTTCCCCGTCAAGTCCTCGTTTTGAGAACTTTACAAGCCGAAGAACGTCTTTTTCCTGATTAACTTTCGCATCCGCAATACGCCTTGTAAGGTCAGAGACGATTTCCCATGCTCTGGCGATTTTTTCAATATCTCCACCCAAAGGCTCTTGCTCGTGCTTAAAAGAAAAGTTATTTGCGGCTTCACAGCCAACTTTCTTATCATCAAAATATTCAAGCATTTTGTTACGCATGTGTTTCATAAAAGTCAGACATTTACCCGGAGAATCTGAAAATCTACGTCCTTTTCCCATGACCGCCAGAAAAATCCCGTCAACATTACTGATGTCTATTTTTTCCAGGGTTACCTTTTGAGCTTCACGCATAAAATCTTCCATCGCCTTGTCCCATTCTGACCTGTGCTTAGGAAAATCTTCACTGAATTGACGCACTTTGTAACGGAGGAATATTAAATCTCGTGTCGTTTTACCCTTTTGAGCTTCCCAGAACTCACCAAATTTAGCTTTAAATTGATCAAGAGGAATTTCAATAACTTTCACAAAGCTTTTAAGAGCCAAGGCGTATGGATGTCCAAATTGTTTTTCAAGTTTCCTGGTTTCTTTTTCATATCCGACAACATCACTTTTAATACGGACTACATTTACCTTTACCGGTGCGTATTTCTGCTTAAAAATCTTATTTATTTTTTCCAGAAGTTCCCCTTTCCTGGTATCATATTTTTTCATGGATTCATGTTGAACGAACACCATAATCAATAATGCAATCACAGCTACCAGAGCTAAACTCATGAAAACAATCATAAAAATATTTTTTTGTAGAAACTTTTTATTCATATTTAACTCTTTTATTTTTTTATCGGCTCTTTTAATTTTATTTGTATCTCAAAAGTGATAAAATTATTTTCACCTTTAATAATGTTATAACTGTCAAAAACAATATTTTCAGCATCAAAATATTTTGATTTTTCAATTCCTTTCTTAAAGACTTCATCAAGCAGCAAGTCACTTCTAAGAGCTACTGAATGACCAGTTAATCTTAACCATTTCAATTCAACATTTTTAATAGTGGTGGAACTACCGCGACCGGCACCTGCGGCAGCTCCGAACATATTCTGATCGCCAATATCCACCATGTTCTCACCCCTGCCTCTACCATTACCACGACTGCTCTTTACTTTAGATTTTCTCTGTTTTTCGCCGTGTGCGGTTAATGAAGTCAACCACCATTTATCTGGAAGAATTGTTTCAAGTTCATTAATTACATTAATCCATTGCGATCTTTTACCAGCCATTTCAAGGATTTTATTATATTCCCCTTTAGCTCTGTCAAGATTAGCACTGGCAGTACGTACATCTGTGCTTATCTCTTCAGTCTTTTCAACTGCTGTCTGTGCCGCTTCCACGCACTTTTTATCAAAATCACGTTTTGTTGAAACCACCCAGTAAAAAACAAGCAAACATAAAAGGATTGAGATAGCACTGGCATAAAAATAGGGTTTCTTTTTCTGCAATGCTTTATGCTTTTTGATAGCATCAGGCATCAAGGATATTTCAACTGGTACAGAACTGATGTGGCGCAAAGCCATACCGGTAAGTTCTGAAAACATTGGAGCTACGTCCAGCAATTCTTCCCTGTCAATTAACTCTCCAAGCCCGACTATCTGAAAAGAATTGAGATATTCCACAGGAATTCGTAATTTTTCGTTAAAGAAACGTGGAGTGTATGCCATTAATGAACTGCCGCCGCCGAGAAATAAACGGGTCGGACGGTTACCTTTGTATTGAGAACGCCAGACATTTATAGAGCGATTTATTTCACCATGAAGCCTGGTCATAACATTACGGGCAATCTTTGAAATAACCGCTGCAACTTCAGATTCAGGTTCTTCATATGCTCCGCCAAGAGCAACAAAGCCATGACGACATTTTAACTCTTCAGCATCAACCAGTGTAATATCGAATTCCTTGCTGATCTGTTGAGTAATAGAAGCACCTGCAATAGGAATAGTACGTGTGAAAATTCGACCTTTATCAGCAAAAAGCAAGCTCGAACAACGTCCCCCGATATTCAATAACAAATCACATTGATCATCGTCAGATAAATTGGCTTTTGCCGCATTAAAAAAGGCTATCGGCGCTGTTTCTATCGAAACAATTTCTTTGTCTTCGTCTTGTATTATTTCAGATAACTCTGTAATAAGATCGTCTTTAACAGCAACAAAAAGAGCTTCCATCCCCTCAATGTCATTAGCGTTTTCCGCACTGCCGTCTTTCGCGTCAACAGCTTTGCCAGACTCGTTTTGATGCAGGATCAGCTGGTAATCCCAAACAACTTCATCCATCGCATATGGAACAGTCTGCTTGGCTTCATATTCAATAATTTGCTCAATGTGTTGAACATCTCCGCCCAGAGGAGGCAGTTTACTCAGACGTGAAAATGCGGATTGCCCGGAAATAGCTACTCTAACTTTTTTGGCGGTAAAATCCTTTTCTTCAAGAAGTTTTTTATACGCATGAGAAAATTGTTCTGGAAGTTCACAATCCCGATATTCTTCATCGTACTCAAGAAACGCAAAGCTTTCGAGTTTCATCGCGCCTTCCGGCGGATATAAAAACTCAGCCATTTTTAAACAATCACTACCGATATCAATTGTTAAAATTCTGTTTTCTTTTGCCATATACAATAAGTCTCAAATTTATTTTTGGGGATCAGGTTTTATCACATCGAAAAGTTCGTAATTTATAGCGACCCAGGGAGTTTTAGTTCTAGGCATAACAATATCTTCCACAGTCACCATTCCGGTAGAAACAGCGCCGCCAAGCTTATTAAAATAATTTCTGACGCGACTGCCCGAAGAACTGTATAAACGCATGAGAATCTTACGGCCAGCCGTGTAAAAAGTTACTCTGGCAATAATTTTCGATAATGCAATTTTGTTTCCTTTACGGGCAAAACGGGCAATCACTTGTGGCGGTATACACCCTAAAGCCTGATGGGTTTTGCCATCCATGGGAATTGACCAGAAATTAGTTTTCCCCTTTAGAAGAACGGTAACATTTTTAGACTGATAGCTTCCGGGAACAATCACTTCTGTTTCCATAATAATATCATCAAGCCACATTACTTTATTACCTTTCTTTTTGCTTGAGGCGGTATATTTGACTTTGACCATCAACCAGCCGGGAGAACCAGGTTTATTTGTAGTGCTTTGATTAAAAACATAAAAAAGAGGACTAGGACGATATACCAGCTTAACAGACCCGCTCTTAAACCAGTTCGCGGACGATTGAGCATTAACAACAAAAGTAATCAAAAAAAACAACACAAGGAAAATAGATTTCACGGTGCCCCCTTTTTTTGTTATTTTAGTTTTTCCGAATTGACTTCACCAATAAACTTATTTCCTGCTCGTTGTTGGTTTTGTTTTTTCCGGCTTTTCTATAGATTTTAACTTTTTATCGGATTTCACCTTGGATTCCGGCAAAATTACTTTTTTCTCAACCGCCGCTTTTTTTGCGTCTACGGCTATATCAGCATCAATCTCAGCCACACTGCGCCCCCTGTTGCGATGACCGACAATTACTGCCAGCAACAAGGTTAAAACAAAGAAGCTTGTAGTTAAAATTACTGTTAACTTAGTGAGATGACCTCCGGCATGAGCACCGAAAACAGATTCACCAACACCTCCAAAGGAGCCGCCGAAACCGCCGCCTTTAGATTGCTGTATGAGAACCAGACCAATCAGCAGCAAGGCCACTATGATCACTAATGTGTATAAAACAACGGTAATAACACCCATCTTATCCCAGTCCTTTTTAAAACTATTTTACTATAACTTTTTTCAAACTAATCTTACGCACAATAGCATTCTTAATACCAGAAGTCAAACTTAAACTAATAAATATGCTATTATTTCCGTTTTAGTAATACCCCGATATTAGTTCAAAATACCAATACCGGGGACTATCTCTAACTTACTTTATTGCGTTTTTGATTAACGCGGCAAATGACTCTGCTTCCAAAGCAGCTCCGCCAATGAGACCGCCGTCAATATTTTTCTGCGCAACCAATTCACCTGAATTCGCCGCTTTCATGCTGCCGCCATATTGAATAACAACATCTTCCGCGGCTTCACCAAATAAACTTTTGAGTGTACAGCGGATATAACGATGAGTTTCTTCCGCCATCTCGGGAGTCGCGGTTTTCCCGGTTCCAATAGCCCAGACCGGCTCGTAAGCGATAACAATATCCGCCATTTGTTCAGCAGTAATACCAGCCAAACCGCCTTCAAGTTGAGTCAAAAGAACTTTTTCAGTCATTTTCTGTTCGCGGTCTTCAAGCATTTCACCAACACAAACGACAGGCTTCAACCCGGCAGCCAAAGCGGTTTTGAGGCGTTGATTAACTGTCGCGTCAGTTTCGCCGAAATACTGGCGGCGTTCGCTGTGCCCGAGGATAACGTATTCAACGCCGATTTCTTTGAGCATAGCGGCGGAAATTTCACCAGTAAAAGCACCGGACTCCGCCCAATGCACATTTTGCGCACCGACTTTAACCTTAGATCCGGCAGCAGCTTCAACAACCGCTCCCAAAGCTGTAAATGCAGGACATACAACGACTTCCGCCGCGTCAACATCCGCGACAAGTCCTTTAAGTTCTTCGACAAGTTCTTTAGCTTCCGCAATCGTTTTATTCATTTTCCAATTGCCGGCAATAATTATTTTTCTAGCCATGATAATTTTCCTTTAGTTTTTATTAGGTTTTGAGCTCTTAATATAGACCATTATAATAATTTTTACAACTTTTACGAAAATCTTAATAAGAAAAATTTTGATTTCGTTTTTAGAAAGCTATTGTATGTAATATTTAAAACTTAAAACTGTGATAAATTCTAATGAATGACAATAACAAAAAAATAGCTTTTGTAAGCGGCGGCAGCAAAGGGATAGGACTGGCTATTGTCCTCAAAATGCTTGATGAAAATTACCAGATCATTACTTGCGGGCGCAACATTGACGCCTGGAACAGGGCAGTAGCGGAAAACCCGCGCCTTAATGAAGTCGATTTTATCAAAACGGATTTATGCGGCAATGGACAACTTAATAAGTTGTTTGCAAAAATAAAGAAAAAGTACGGACGCCTCGACGCGGCCGTCAACAACGCGGCGGTACAAATTCTTGCCAAAGGGCAATTTACAGATATTTCTGAAGATATTTTACGCAAAAACCTTGACTGCGATTTATGGATGCCGACAATGTGCATCAAAAAAGAACTCGAATTAATGTTGCCGGCAGGCGGAAGCATTGTCAATATCAGCTCAATCAGCGGTGTCATCCCGACTCCTGGCGCCGCCATGTACTCCGCCGCCAAATATGGTCTTGAAGGACTTACAAAAACTTTAGCGCTTGAGCTTATTGATAAAAATATTCGTTTAAATACCGTTGCGCCAGGCGCAATCATGACCCCCCGCTGGGAAAAACGGGTTCAGGAACAGGACCGCGAAGAAACCTTTGCCTCGGTAGCGGCAGCAATTCCCATAAAACGTTTTGGCATACCCGAAGAAGTAGCTAATGGAGTTCTTTGGCTTTTATCTGACGAAGCAAGTTATGTAATAGGTCATACATTGATTATCGACGGAGGAATATCTCTGCGCGGCAACGTTTAAATTTATCGTATAGGAATTTGTTATTTTGACAGGATAAAACAGGATAAAAGAAAAATCTTGTCAATTGCGCAAGTTTTTTTTAGTAATCCCCGAGGGATTAAATTTAAATAGCCTCAGGTAAAACCTGTGGTTTGAAGCAGTAAAATGCACCAACCCCGAACGGGGTTGAACAACTGAACGTAACAAGCTGCTTATTCAACCCCGCCGGGGTTGATGTTTTGGGAATGCGAAT
>DAOWBJ010000194.1 GCA_030634125.1 Victivallales bacterium | reverse complement strand
GCTGGCGATTGAGGTTGGAAGCTTCAACACGGTCAAAATCCACTACCGTAATATGTCCGATGCCGGCACGAGCCAGCATGACGCAGACATTTGAGCCCAAGCCGCCGGCTCCGGCAACGAAGACTTTTTTCCCTTTGAGAATTTCAGTTACTCCCGGAGGGTTTGCTGAAAAAAAATTATCCATAATTATCCGCCGCTGACAAAACAGAAAAGTTCCACTTCATCGCCTTCGGCGAGAATGACTTCGGAAAAGTTTTCTGTCTTGACTATTTCTTTGTTTACCGATACGAGAACATTGACTTTATCAAATTTTCTTTCGGCAATTAGCGCAGACAATGTTTCGCCATCGCCGGTTTCGACAATTTTTCCATTAACTGTTATTTTCATCATATACACTTATCCCAGTATTTGATTACTATTTCCAGTCCGCTTTTTTTCAGATCATCTTTTATTTGTTCAGCCGATCTGGTGTCATTCAACATGAATTGTCCCACATCTTTGTCTTCAGCATCGGCATAACCGCCTGGAGTAACTCTTGATTCGGCACTTAAAAGTCCGGCGCAGCTTAGAGCTGTCTTGTCTCTGAATTTTCCGCTTTCCCGGGTGGAAATAGTCATATCCGCTTCAGGAAAAACTATTCTGAACGCCAGCATCATTTGTTCGAGTTCTTCATCGGAAACCGGCGCCGGTGCTTGAAAACCTGTTCCCACGGGAGTTATCCGGGGAAAAGAAAATTGTATTTTGCTCTTCCAGAAATGTTTTCTGAGCCATATCGCGTGGGCTGCCAGCGAAGCGCTTTCCGACCGCCAGTCATACAGTCCGAGCAAAAACCCGACTCCCAGCGTCCGTATTCCGGCTTTACCGCCGTGCGCGATTGCGTCAACCCGGCTGAGATAATCACGTTTTGGACCAGCAGGATGCAGTTCCAGATAAAGCTCCTGATTATAAGTTTCCTGATAAAGTGTCAAGCCTTCAACTCCGGCATCAGCCAGTCGTTTATATCCCTCCGTGTCCAGCGGAAATATCTCAATAGACAGGTATGAAAAATATTTTTTCATTTCTTTAACTACTTGTTCCAAAAATTCAATCGACATGCTTTTCGGGTCTTCCCCGGCGACCAGCAGCAATGAATCCATACCCAAAGCTTTTATTGCTTTGGCTTCTTTGATAATCTCGTCTAAAGTCAGTGTCTTGCGTGGAGATTTATTCTTTATGCTGAAATCACAATAGGCACAGGAATTGACGCACTTGTTGGAAATATAAAGCGGAGTATACAAGCGCACGGCCTTGCCGTAATGCATTTTGCGGTATGCCACCGCTATGGAGCGCATTTGCTCAATCTCCTGCTCTGCAGCGGGAGAAATAAGATTTAAAAGATCTTGAAAATCCCGTCGTTCTTTCCGCAGTGAGGATTTAACCGTCTCAGTACTTACGCCGGCAATATAAGTAGTGATCTGCTCTTCAGTTTGTTTTAAATATGGCAACATGTCTCAATTCTCAAAATAGGTCTTTAAATGTGTTCCGGGGCGAAGTGGAGCTGGCAGTAAGCGAAGCCGAAGCCGGTCCCGAGTCGATCCCCAGTTCCGCGCTTCTGACAGCCATCGCGAACGCCGCCGCCATATTTTCAGGATTATCCGCGGAAGCTATCGCTGTATTGACCAGCACCGCGTCCGCGCCGAGTTCAATCGCGGCGGCGGCGTGTGAAGGCAAACCGATTCCGGCATCGATAATGACTGGAATTGTTGATTGTTCAATAATAATGCGGAGCATCGTTTCAGTTTTCAAGCCCTGGTTTGAGCCGATAGGAGCGCCGAGCGGCATCACAGTATGAACACCGACGTCTTCAAGCCGTTTTGCCAGCACGGGGTCGGCGTTGATATAGGGTAATACTATGAAACCTTTGTTTACCAGTATTTCCGCCGCCTTGAGGGTTTCGATCGGGTCCGGCAGTAAATATGTCGGGTCGGGGTGTATTTCCAGTTTTATCCAGTTATTACCGGCGGCGCGACCGAATTCGGCAATACGGATTGCTTCTTCAGCATCCCTCGCGCCTGAAGTATTTAACATTATTTTTACTTTTGAACTATCTATCGCAGAAAGAATATCATCTTCATTATTTTCAAAATCAACCCGCGTCAAGGACACGGTAACCAATTCTGTTTTTGAGGCGGCAATTGCTCTTTTCAGAGCTTCACTGGATGAAAATTTTCCAGTCCCGAGAAACAGTCTGCTTTTAAATTCAGTATCTGCTATTTTTAGAGCTTTCATTGTGACTAAACCTTACTTTGTCTTATGTTCAAACCATTAAAATAGCAGCGATTAGATAATATGAAAATAACTTTAAGGTTTTTAGAAGATTTTTAGATAAAACATCACTTACAGCTCCTAATTTAATATTGTAAATATTTGTATTTTTCCTATATATTGTTATTTCGTTTTCACCAAGCATTCAGGGATTTCAAACACGGCAAATGCGAATCATTGAAAAAGGTCGAAGCAGTTTGCGCCGTGACAGAGACTTCTGATTGACTAAAGTTATTGACTTTGTCGAGCGTAAAGGTCGCGGTGCAAGGCGTAACTCCAATGAAAGGAAAATAATGGAAGAAAAATTTTAGATTCTATGAGATATAATGTTCTCCGCATCGCTTTGCGATGGCGTCGTAGACCGTTATAGGTTATGCGCTCTCGCGGGAAGGATAATCCCGTGAAGCATTCCGCCGATGGCGGGTGCTCATTGCCGCACAGCTAGTCAGGAGCCATCCTGACAGATGTCCGGGTACGACCCGGTGCGATTGTATTTTTTCTTTTTTTTCTTAGAATCCCAAAAACATCTTCCAGCCAATCAGGATAATCGCTGTTCCACCAAGAAATTCGAGTTTTCGCTCAAACAGATGTCCCAGAAAACGCCCCGCATAATATCCGCCGAAACTGATTACAAATGTAAAACAGCCCATGAATAATATCGGCATTTTTATGGATTGTTGATTCACTGCCAGTGACGCGCCGATGCCTAAGGCATCAATACTGACCGCGATACCGGAAAAAAACAGATACTTTATGCTAAGTTCTTTGCCGCGTTCGTCCTCCTCGTCATTGCCGGAAAAAGCTTCGTAAATCATGTAGGCACCAATGCCGTTTAACAAAAACAGCATAACATAGGGACCAATACTTTTGAAATAATCAGCAAAGGGATACAAAATTCCCCAGCCGCCTAATGGCATTAGAGCCTGAAAGCCGCCGAAGACCAGCGCTATGAGCAAAGCTGTTCTGAATGCTTTGTCGTGATTCACCAGTCCGCAGCAAAGCGCGACAGCAAAGGCGTCCATTGAAACACTGAACGCGATGATACTTAGATCAATATATGACAAAGTTTATACCTCTTTATCAAATAATAAAGCGAGTATTGCTTTTTGGACATGTAGACGGTTTTCGGCTTGATCGAAGACAATGGCTTTGTCAGAATCCAATACTTCGGCACTGATTTCTTCGCCGCGGTGAGCAGGCAGACAATGTAAAACTTTTACATCAGGCGATGCCGCCTCTACTAATTTTGAGTTGACCTGATAATCTTTCAGAATCTCGAAGCGCTCAGTTCTTTCATCCTCAAATCCCATACTCACCCAGACATCCGTATAAATGTAATCCGCGTTTTCAACCGCTTTTATCGGGTCTTTTTCCCAGACAACGTTCGGGAAACGCTTCATTAATTCAAGATTCGGACGATATTTTTCAGGAGCGGCAATGACCAGTTCCAAACCAGCCAGGCCGGCCGCTAGAATAAATGAATTGGCCATATTATTGTCACCGTCGCCGACGTATACTAATTTGATACCTTCAACCCTGCCGCTGTATTCGTAAATAGTAAACAAGTCGGTCAAAATCTGACAAGGATGAAAATCATCCGTCAAGGCATTGATAATCGGCATAGTTGATTCCGCCGCAAATTCCTCAACATCAGAATGAGAATAGGTACGGATGACAACCCCGTGCAGATATCGGCTCAAAACTTTTGCCGTGTCCGCAACAGATTCGCCGCGTCCCACCTGCATTTTGCTTTGATCCAAATAAAGCGGATAACCGCCTAATTCACTAATTCCGACCTCAAAAGAGACACGGGTACGAGTTGACGATTTCGCAAAAATCATACCAATACTTTTGCCAGCCAGAGGTTTATAATTACTTTGACCGCGTTCTTTTTTCAATTTTGCGGACAAATCAAATATTTTTTCTAAATCATTTTTAGAAATATCAGCAACACTAAGTAAATCCTTATTCATGAGAATCACCTGTTTTTCAGTTATCAGTTATCAGTAAAAGCTTTTAAAATTTCGATGCCGACGTTCGGCTTTTTTTAGCGAATTCAAAAAAGACCTTATCTATTATCTGAATCGCATAATCTGCTTCTTCTTTACTAACATTCAAAGGCGGCATTAAACGTAAAACTTTTTCTCCGGCAGTCAAGGCAATCAAGCCCTCTTCCTGCAGCATAGGCAGTAATTCGCCAGCCGGACGATCAAGAACCACGCCCAACATCAAACCGCGCCCGCGCACTTCT
>DAOWBJ010000203.1 GCA_030634125.1 Victivallales bacterium | reverse complement strand
GGAATATAAAAAGAAATGAAAAAATACTATCCTGGTTTAATTTTAATATATATCCTGATGTACATATTGCCGCTGGGAGGCAAACCAATGCTGACGCCTGACGAGTTCCGTTACGGCGAAATACCCCGCGAAATGATTGAAACCGGAAACTGGGTTGTCCCCAGGCTTATCGGTGTACGCTATTTTGAAAAACCAGTAATGGGCTATTGGCTGAATGCTGTTTCAATTATGATATTCGGAGAAAATAATTTTGCGGTACGTTTTTCTTCAGCATTGACTACAGGTTTAGCGGCATTCCTGCTGTTTTTTCTGGTTTTAAAGACGCGAAAAGACCCGGAGGAAGCGCTTTTAGCATCTGGACTCTTTCTTACTTTTGGAATGGTTTTCGGGGTTGGAACTTTTGCGGTTCTGGACGCGCCGACAATGTTTTTTATCACCGGCACGCTGGTAAGTTTTTATTTGGGCTGTGAGCAGGAAGAATGGACCTGGAAAAAATTTGGCGCCTTAGCCGCAGCCGGAATTTTTGCGGGTCTGGCGTTTTTAACAAAAGGTTTTTTGGCGTTTGCGGTACCCGCGATAACAATTATACCTTACTTGATCTGGACAAAACGCTGGAAGCAGATATTTATTCTGCCGTGGATTCCTCTGGCGTTCACGATTATAATATCTCTGCCCTGGGCGCTTATGATTCATCAGCAGGCACCTGATTTCTGGTCTTACTTTTTCTGGGATGAACATGTCAAACGTTTTTTTCAGGGCGCTGATACGCATCACCCCGAACCATTTTATTTCTTCATTCCATTTTTACTTGCCGGCGCCATGCCCTTGTTATTATTTATTCCGTCGGCATTTGTTGGATTTAAGAAACGTTTCCATGACTTAATACAAGATAAATTGATTAAATTCGCAATTTGCTGGTTTATATTCCCTTTCCTGTTTTTCTCAGCATGCAGCGGAAAACTGCCTACTTATATTTTGCCCTGTTTTGTGCCTTTTGCTATCTTGTTCAGTCGCGGTCTGCTGGAATATTTCCGCGGCGGCAAAGCTAAAATTTTTGATGTAACGGCAAAAATTCTGATGATTTTAATCATCCGTGGAGCCGCGGGATTCGCGATAATCCAAATAATCGCTGATCGCGGAGCTTTTGACGGTATGTACGCGCCTGACGAGTTGTGGAAATGGATTTCAGCAGGTGCCGCCGCCGCTGTCTGGGCATTTTGTTTATTGAAAATGTACCGGTCAAAAAAGTACCGGACGAAATTATGTCTTTTATTGTCAGGGCCGATATTAATATTTTTTGTTTCGCATTTTATAATTCCAAGCCGTTATCTTGAAGGTAAAGCTCAGGGGCTTTTTCTGAAACAATTCAAAGACCGGGTCAAGCCGGGAATGATTATTGTGGCACATCCTAATGTAATGCACGCGGTGGCCTGGGAGTTCAAAAACAAAGATATGCTGTTTTATACCCATGGCGGAGAACTGGAGGAAGGTTTGAACCATGAAGATTCGAAGGCGCGGATGATTTCAAATAAACAATTTCTAAAAATGCTTAAAACGAGCCAACCCGGCAAAATTATCTATATAATGCGTGGTGATTTCATGGAAGGTGTTCCAGAAGCCGGGTTTCAGAAATACGAACATGAAATAATGTTTTCTAATTTTTAATGGAGGGACAGCACTTTGACAAAGCAATTATTTTTAAAACGATTTTTAGCAAATCCCGGAATTGTCGGGGCTCTTTTGCCGTCCTCACCAGCTTTGTGCCGGGAAATAACCGATAAAATTAATATTGAGGCTGCCGAGGCAGTTGTCGAATTAGGCCCCGGAACCGGTGTAATTACTGATGAAATACTTGCCCGCCTCAACCCTCAAGCTAAATTTATCGCTATCGAACTTGACGAAAAATTGTATGAAATCTTGCGCCAGAACAGACCCTCTTTGCATATTGTCAATGATACTGCCGAGAACCTGCCGGACATCATGGAACGTGCTGACATAAAACATCTTAACACAATTATTTCCGGTCTGCCGTGGGCGGCTTTCCCTGAAAAACTGCAAGTGGGAATTCTCACTTAGGTAGTTGATTCTTTATGTGATGGAGGCTATTTTACAACTTTTGCCTACCTGCAGGGTTTACTGCTGCCGGCAGGACAGCGCTTCAAAAAACTGCTTAACAAAACATTTAAAGAAGTAAATATTTCGCGTGTCGTCTGGAATAACTTTCCGCCGGCAATAGTTTATCGCTGCAAGAAATAAATATTCATACCGTGGGGGAACAATGCTCGCAAAAACCTGGTCAGCGACAATTGTCGGAATCAATGCATATCCGGTGGAAGTGGAAGTTCATGCCACAGAACGAGGGGAACAAACTATTGTTTCAATCGTTGGCTTGCCGGATGCCGCGGTCAAAGAAAGCAAGGACAGAGTACGTTCCGCATTGCATTCGTCGGGTTTTGCTCACCCCCGCGGCTCAACCCTGATAAACCTCGCCCCCGCCGCCCTGAAAAAAGAAGGTGCCGCTTTTGACTTGCCAATAGCTTTAGGGATGCTGGCGGCGACAGGAGTTATTGACAGACATCTTTTCTCTCGCGCCGCAATTGTTGGAGAGTTAGCCTTAGACGGGTCAGTACGTCCAGTGCGGGGAGCTTTGCCGATTGCGATAAAAATCAGCTCAAAAAATGAGATTGACAGCTTGCTGGTTCCATATGGAAATGCTGAAGAAGCAGCTCTGGCGGCGGGTGATTTTCCTGTTATCCCGATTCATAACCTGCGAGACGCGGTCGCATTTTTTACGGAAGGCGATATTGTTCCCTACAAAGCAAATTTACAAAGTTACATTCATACTCACCAGACTGACATTGCTGACTTTGACGAAATCAAAGGTCAGGCGGTCGCCCGCCGCGCCGCGGAAATAGCCGCCGCCGGCGGACATAACAGCCTGATGATCGGACCGCCCGGAACCGGCAAAAGCATGATCGCTAAACGTATGCCCGGCATACTGCCGCCAATGACTTTGACCGAAACGCTTGAAACCAGTCAAATCCACAGTGTCCTTGGAATGCTTTCGGACGGAGAGCCTTTGTTGAACCGCCGTCCTTTTCGTGCTCCGCATCATACGATTAGCGATGTCGGGCTGATCGGCGGCGGAGGCAATCCAGCCCCCGGCGAAATAAGTCTCGCTCACAATGGTGTTTTATTTCTGGACGAACTTCCTGAATTCAAGCGTAATGTGCTTGAGGTTTTGCGTCAGCCTATGGAAGATGGTATCGTAAATATTTCGCGTGCCGCCGGGAGCTACAGTTTCCCGGCCAATTTCATGTTAGTCGCGGCAATGAATCCCTGCCCTTGCGGTTTGGAGAATCCAGAGTTGGGCTGTCGCTGCAAATCTGACGAAAAACGGCGTTACCGCAACAAGATTTCCGGTCCGTTACTGGATAGAATTGATTTACATGTAGAGCTAAGTCAGTTAAATCATGAAGAATTACTTTCCGCGCCGAACGGAGAAAACAGCGCGACAATTCTCGAACGTATTATCTTTGCCAGAAAATTCCAAAGCGAACGCTTTAAGGGCTTAGCTTTCTATTGTAATGCCGGAATGTCGAGCAAACATTTACAAAAATTCTGTAAACTTGAAAAGCAAAGTGAATTATTACTCCGGCACGCGATCACAAATTTCAAACTAAGTCCCCGGGCCTACGACCGCATCCTGAAAGTATCTAGAACAATTGCCGATTTAGCCGGTCAAGACCAAATCAGCGAAGACCATTTATTCGAAGCAATCAGTTATCGTTCATACGACCGCAGCGATTGGTAAAAAAGTCGGATGCAACGACTCCGTGATCCAACGGCGGAAAGCGTTGGTCGTCCAACTTAAGCGGCTTGCCGCGCATTAGACCCAATCAAGTCTCGAAAAACGAGGCTTTTCAAAATAAGCATGCGTTATTTTGAAAAGACGCGAGTGCTCGAGTTTCCCACGATGCGTTTTAAGTAGTTGCGAGTGCAGCCTTGCACCGCGACCATTTGAGATATTGACAACTTCAAAGATTATATTTAAGTAAAAGTTGCCCGGTGCCGGTTTAGGGCTAAACCTGGCACTACTAAAAGCCCGCCTAAAGGCGGAATTGGTCTATTGCGCCTGACCACTTGACTGTGGCCAGACTTAAATTTCGCTCACTGGAGAGGGCTCCTATCTTTGAGAGCCTACACTCAAGAGATCTTTATTTGTAACTTTTTAAACCCAAAAATATCTAATTTGACACGTCTTTGTCACAAAAAAACAATCCACAAAAAAACAATCCTCAAAAAATGGTACTTTTCGGTACTTCTAAGTCTTAAAACGGCACCAAGTGGCACCTCTTTGAAGCGTTCTTTTTAGACTATTTCTCATAACTAAACATAGTCTCCCATAAGCTGAAAATCAAGCAT
>DAOWBJ010000254.1 GCA_030634125.1 Victivallales bacterium | reverse complement strand
GTGAAATTGATTCGCGCCGGAGAAGAGCATCCCCGCGTCATATCCGAAAACCTTGAAACTGACCCTGTGATACCGGGTCATGAAGCCGTAATGACTGTTGTCAAAGTCGGCAAAAATGTAAGTGATAAATTTAAATGCGGTCAACGTTTTATCATACAGGCGGATATTTACGTCAATGGCGAAGGTTTCGCTTATGGTTACGCGATCGACGGCGGCATGGCGCAGTACAGCGTTATAGACCAGCGTGTTCTCAATGGAGATGAAGGCTGTTATTTACTGCCTTTGAAAGACGACACTCCTGACGCGGTCGCCGCGTTGATGGAACCCTGGACCTGCGTGCAGGCCAGTTATATGATTGAAAATCGTTTTGAACCCAAAAAGGGTGGGAAAGTTTTAATTGTCGCGGAAAAAGGCAGCGGCAGGATATATTCTGCGGGAACGGCTTTGAAAACGGCCGCGCCGGCTGAAGTTTCCGCGCTGAATCTTTCAGACGCGGCGGTAAAAGCTTTGGCTGATGAATTAAATACGAAAATTAATGTCCTGTCCGCATTGCCAACAGATACTTTTGATGATATTTTTCTTTGTGACTGCGGTCGCGAGTTAGCGGAAAGTGCCGGCAAATCAGGAAACCGCGCCGCGCTTATCAGTTTAATCGGGGAATATCCTGATGAAAACTGGAGTTTTGATGTAGGCAGTATTCATTATGAGGGCTGGTTCTATCAAGGAGCTGAGGGCACTTGTCTGTCTGATGCCTACGGCCGTAATGTACGCAGTTCATGGAAGAAGGGCGGTTCCTGCTGGTTGCCCGGCGGTGCCGGCGCGATGGGGCAGATGCATACTCAGATGGCAGTCGAAGCCGCTGACGGCCCGAGCCGTATTCTGGTTTCAGATATGGACGACGCGCGTATTGAAAACGTTCGCGGCTTATTAGCGGATACTATAGCAAAACGCGGAATTGAATTCAAAACTGTTAATCCCGGCAAAATCAGTCAGGATGAATTTGAAGCAATACTTAAAGATTTCGCGCCTGAAGGTTTTGATGATGTGATTATGCTGGTTCCGGTGGTTCCGGTATTGAACGCTTCGGCAAAAACCCTCGGGGAAGATGGGCTGATGAATATCTTTGCGGGTATTCCGGCGGGCAAAGAAGGCGAAATGAATGTTAAGGCTATCGCCAATGGCGGAGTTCGTTATATTGGTTCAAGCGGCAGCAAAACCGCGCATCTTCGTTATACGCTTGAGTTGGCGGAATCAGGCGCGCTGCAGCCGGTTACAGCTTTGGCGGCGATTGGCGGCATGAAATCTTTAAAGAAAGGTTTGCAGGCGGTTATTGACGCGAAATTTCCTGGTAAAACAGTGATTTTTCCGAATTGTCCGGATATGCCGCTGACGCCGATTGATAAGGTTTCAGATTTAGCGGATGGAATTGATGCGACTTTAGATAAAAACGGGTTTTACACTTTGGATACCGAGAAGGAACTATTCAAAAAGTATTCCCTTTGACAAACAGTCAATACAGGAGTGTGTGATTGAACAAAGCTTTTAAAAAACTTGGATTTATCATCATTTTATTTATGATGCTGGGCTGCCGGATTTTTGCTTTGGATTTTGGTCTCGGCGACAAATCAGGTTTCAGCCAGCTTAAGCACATCAAAGCGGATAACTGGAGCATTATTGGTAAAAATATTGTCGTTAGAGGAAATGTTTATATCCCTTACGGCAAGTTTACTGTTTATGCGGACAGAGCGGTAGTCAATACTGAAAGCAAAGAGCTTGAAGCTATCGGTAATGTTCGTATATATGAGTTGTTGAAGGAAAAAGCGACAATACCCCTGAGCAAAATGGCTGAACTCGTTGCTTATCCTCAAGCTAAGGTCGATATTCTCAGCTATACAATTAATCCCACCGGCGAACAGTATGTAAAAGTTGAAGTTACATACCGCGGCAATATGTTTAAAGCTAAAAAAGTAACAGGCAACCTTTCCTCCGGTTATTTTCAATTTGTCGATTTTAATGCCCGTTACGATACCTTTACCATGAGGGCCAAGTCAGGAACCCGCAGTCCGGGCGGTAAGATTACAATTAAAGACGGCGAAATGAGTTCCTGCTCATATCTGGAAAATAATAATTCGCATTATTCTGTGAAATGCAGTTCCGCGACATTGTCTCCGCAGCATACCAAGGGGTTCGGCATATCCGGAAGTCCTGATTTTGGCGGTCATAGTATCTGGGCCAAAAATTGTTCGTATAATGTATATGGCATACCCGTGTTATGGCTTCCATTTCTTCATAAACCTAAGGATGAAAGTCTTGGGCTTGTCAGCGTTCAGGGTGGTTACAACACTTTCTGGGGAGCGTTCTTCCTGTTCTCCAAGCGTTACAGACTTAGTGATTCGCCGTATTCTTCGGTGAAATTAATGGCTGATTATTATACTGCCCGCGGTTTCGGATATGGAGCCGACGCTGAGATTATAACAGAATTTTCTAAAACCAGAATTTTAGGCTACGGTCTTTATGATACCAACCAGTACAAGACAACAGAAGATGTCGATACGCACCGCCTGACAATTCCGCACGCTCGTTATAACGTCCGGATAAATAATGTAACTCATCTTACTCCGCGTTTGGATTTCCGTGGACAATTCCAGCTTCTTAGTGACTATTATTTCCTCTATGATTTCTTTAAAAGTCAATACAATAATAATCCTGAACCGAGCACTTACGGTGCTTTTGAATATCAATTTGACCGTTTTACCGCTTCAGTATTCAGCAGGGTGCAAACGAACAGTTTCTTTAATACCGTCGAAAATCTACCGACATTCCGCTTGAACTTCCCGCGTCAGGAACTTTTCAGCAATATTTACTGGGAAGGTCAGACTTCTATTGGATATTACAGCATGAAATGGCGTGAATTTGACCGTCCGCGTACAAGGGGAAATATGGTTGACCCCAAAAATTATCAGTCAACACGTTTTGATATGGTCAATATGTTCTACTACAATTTGAAGTTAAAGAATTTATCTGTCATTCCGCGCGCCGGTGTCCGTCTCACTTATTACGACAGATCCTCAAAACAAAAAGTAAGTTCAAAAGATGTAAAGGCTTTGTGCGCGGTTTCCGCGCCGGAAGGCAATTCAAACGCGACTGTTGTCAATTATGACGCAAAAGGAGGAGGCAAGGTACGTTTTATTGGAGAAATAGGTGTGGAAACAACCGCGAAAATAAGCCGTTCCTGGTTAAATGTCCGCAACGCTTACTGGAGACTTGACGGTTTACGGCATGTGATTGAGCCGTACATGAACTATACTTATATTCCCGATCCGAGTGTAGATCGTGATCATTTATACTTTTTCGATGAAATAGACCGTATTGAAAAACAGAACTTTGTCCGTGTGGGGATTAGAAACCGTCTCCAGACTCGACGCGGTAATTATGGAAATGAACAGATATACAGTTGGTTCAGCATGGAAAATTATTGGGACTACCACTTTGAAGCTAACGGCGATCTTGGTCATGTC
>DAOWBJ010000310.1 GCA_030634125.1 Victivallales bacterium | reverse complement strand
GATGGACAACCTTGCTGATTTTTGCGGTGTTCATAAAATAAAATAGCAAAAAAATATCCAAACCTTTGTCTCTGTAAGTCGTTGGCAATGCGAGGTTGCTTTGAAAAGGTTTGGATTTTATTTAAGTTTGGATAATGACTACCGGTTTATTATCCTGATGTGTATCATCGGGATAACATGAGCATTCATGACAATACTCTTGTTTTGCATTGCCATGCGGACAATGTGATAATTTTTCGAGTTCCTTGTTGTATAGGATTTCCGCTCCAACAAAATTCCAAATACGATAAACATCATTATCGCCCCAATTTACATAAGTGCTTTTCATGACAATTCCCCTGTTATTTTATTATATTTCTTCTGTTAAAATCCTTAACGATTTCCTGCTTGTTGTCGTTTATTGTTTCAGCAATAGACTCCAGCAATAATTTTTTAGCTTGTTTAAATCTTTGCTTAGCTGTTCCCTGAAAATTATTGTCCATAGTGGCAAGCATTTCGAAAATCATGTCGTCAATATTGATGCGCATTGTATTAGCCTCCTATTTGATTTTGAATATAGGAGTCCCGAGGAGCTCCCATGGTTTTTATGCCGCTAATTCCTTTTCCTGCTCTTCGAGTTTTTTCCAGCATTTCGGGTCTGGAAGTGCTTCGGTAGCGTTCTTAAAGGCTTCTGTCAAGTCAAAAGCGATAAGAGTACTGATGATTTCAGCTTCTAACCAGCGCGCCTCAACTGACCCGCTCTGTCCGTATTTGAGCTCCCTTACAATTTCATTGCTTAGAGCTTCCCAAACAGCATTGTCAATTTCTTTCAGGGCTTTAGCTTTCTCAAATCCGACGATTCCGCTTTCGCAGTCGTATTTGTATGTAGATTCACCCTTGTCAAAATCATATTCCCCTCTGAATACATTCTCGACTTTCAAGCAAGCAACAAGGGCGAAAATATCGTCTCTGCAAGGGATTTGATAATCTGTAGACTTGACATATTCCATTAAGCTTTCAATGGCTTTGCGCTGGCGTTGACGGTTTTTCAATGCCTTACGCTCGTCAAGTGAACGAACTTTTTTCTCTTCCGGTTGAATATCATCGTTGTTATCAGAATTTTCATCCTGATAGACTTCAATATATAAATATTTGCCAGCTTCGGCACCGTCCACCATAAAGGCTCGTGTTCCACCATCTTTTTTAGACTTCCGGCACCACTGGCAAGATGTCAAAACCTCTTCACTTGAAAAAGCGTTATTTTCTTCATCAAAATCCCATGAAGTGCTTACAAGATATATTTTTTCTTCCTGTTGCCGGATTTTTTCGGCTTCCACAACAATAAATTCCAAGGTTTTCTGATTGAGATAATTATGATTCATGCAAATTGCTTCTTTCGGGTCGTTCATATTTTCAAAGAGAAAACCGTTATTGATTCTATCAAGACAGGCTTTGCATTCACCGCAACCCTCTTCGTTACCCTTGTTCCACGGCAAACTTACAAGTTTTACCGCAAAGTTCTTTTTGAGAAGAGCTTCAAACTTCTTGATACTGGCATTTTGAACTTCGTCATAGTTCGCGCAATACGAGGATATTGAATCTTGTACTTCCTGCGGATAGGTGGCAACTATTTCGTAATGTCCAATAGAAAAACCATTGAACCCATTATTTTTCATTATGTCTTTCCATTCATCAGTGAGATTTGAAAGATTAATACGCCGTGCAACCCAAAGCGGTTTTTTGCCAAGAGCATTAGCTAAGTCGCCAATACTTTTAAATTTTGCTCGTAGATTTTCCAGCTTTTTAACTTCTTCCCAAAGAGTAAGATTTACCCTTTCGTGATTTTCAGCAAAAGCGATTAAATCAGCATCGCCGTCAATGATTGTAAGTTCGGGAGATTCTCCACCGATAACAAGTTTTGTTTTCTTGAGAATAACGGTCAAAGCGAAAAAGCTTTTTCTTCCGGCTACGACTTGATACTTGAAAGCCTTGTCTTCGATAGGCTGGATTTTAACCGAGTGAATGAGCCCTACGCTTTTAATGCTGTCGGCTCTTTCTTGAATTTCTTCTGTAGTGGTATTGCGGTCAAATTCACATTTGATAGTTGAGATTGCGACGAATGATGTGTTTTGATTGTTTTGTGATTCTGCTTTAGGAATATTTTTTTTCCTGTTGAGAACTTCATTTTGATTTTGACGATTTGAGCTAACCATAGCTGACCTCCTTAAATTTTTGACCCGGTCTCTTGCCAAGTCCTTCACTCAAAAAAGCATCGAGCGTTTTTTCCAGGAAGATTTGTGAAGCCCGCAGGGTAGAAGCGTAGCGAATATTTTAAGGGAGAGCTCCGCCGGAACGCCGGAGCTGACCTGATTTAAAAATTTTATTACTTTTTTTACTCGTCAAAAAATCAGAAAAATTTTCAAAAAACAAGGGAATATGCCTACAGGAAAAACATGAAATGAGCGAGTAAGCGCAAGGGGATTGGCACAGAGTCGGGCATACATAAGGGGCAGTTTGCCAACACGAATACGGAAAGCAGCAGGAGAAATACCGATTTGTAGAAGAAAGAATGCGTAGCATTCCACAGTTTATATGCAGTATAAAAATACTCTTTATGAATCGTCTTGTTGGAGCATGGTTGTCTTCAAATACGCGCAAAATGATATTTTTTACACAATTTTATTATTTTATTTAAAGCCTTTCACAGGAGTACCTTTATTCTAATCTCGATTTGGGCAAACATAAAAGCCAAAGCTCAGTCTATGACCACG
>DAOWBJ010000124.1 GCA_030634125.1 Victivallales bacterium | reverse complement strand
GGTTGATTCATTTTTATTTTGTCCTTACATTTTGCACCTCTGAGACAGAGGTGGCTACATATAAAACTTATGCCGACATTTCACGATGTAGTAACGGCTGTCTCAGCCGTTCAGGCATCTGCACCTCTGAGACAGAGGTGGCTACATATAAAACTTATGCCGGCATTTCACAAGTAACGGCTGTCTCAGCCGTTCAGGCGTCTGCACCTCTGAGACAGAGGCGGCTACATATAAAACTTATGCCGGCATTTGCACGAAGCAACGGCTGTCTCAGCCGTTCAGGCATCTGCACCTCTGAGACAGAGGTGGCTACATATTTAATCCTTGACCTGAAATTCATACTGCATTTTTTAAACTTTCTATTTTGGCTTTGCAGGTTTTTTCTACCAAATTGCGGAGCTTTTCAACGCGTTTTGCGAGATATGCTAATTCTTCTTTTGTTACAAAATAATCTTTTTTATAACGGGCATCGATATAGGCTTTTTTCAACTGCTTGAAAAGACGTTTCTCCTCGTCAGTTTTTTTAGGGAAAATTTTGAGGAATTCAGAATAGTAACGCAAAGCTATCTTGCCAAGTTTTTCTATATTATGTGTTTTGGGTTTGTAGCCTGAAACTACCAGTATAGCCGCCCCATAAAAACGCTCTGTTGCCTGATGAAGTTCAAAAGCAGCTATTTTATATTTTCTACTTTTTAAATATTGTTGATATCCCCACAAAAAATCGTTTGCACTTTCAAACCATTGTTCAAAATCATCAACGGCAATTTCCAGTCTTCTTGCCGGGTCGATTGTACGTCTTCTTTCGAGCTTATATTTGCCGGAATTGTAGAGCAGTACACCTTCTTTTTTTATGTCCGAAAAGAAATAATGCCCCTCTTTGAGCTTGCCATTCACTTCTTGAATATGATGGCGGATAATATCAACAGACGTGCGGTCATGAAAGGCTCCATAGTATTCATTTTCAATCTTCATCCAGGGACTTTCTTTATCTGCCGATTTCTTATCTGAGGTAATCGCGAGAATATCAAAATCGCTTTTGTATGAGTAGGTAATATAATCTTCCACATATTCATCATCCACCCAATCGCCACGGGCGTGACTTCCGAAAAGGATTATAAATTCCGTCTCCGGCGCAGTTGCCAGAATGATGGACTTAAGCCTTTTAAGCTCCTGTTTTTTGTTCAGAGGAAGATGTGCAAGTGATTTTTTCATAATGTTAAATTAATAAAGGATTAATGTTCGATACCTTCTGATATTTTTCTTAAATGAGCTATTATTGCGGGCATTTCCTTGATGACAAAATCTATTTCTTCCTGAGTATTGTAGACTGACAAACTGAAGCGAATCGCACCATGAGCAATTGCATCCGGTATTCCCATCGCCCGCAAAACGTGCGACGGCTCCAGGCTTCCGGTCGTGCAGGCACTGCCGCTTGAGGCGCAAATACCAAAGCAGTCCATCATCATTAAAATAGACTCGCCCTCAATAGACTCAAACCCAATTAAAGTTGTATTAGGTAAACGGTTTTTGATATCTCCAAAAACTTTCGTTTTTGGAATATTTTCACATAAACCGCGTTCCAGTCTATCGCGTAAAGCTTTTATGCGGGTATTCTTTTCTTCCATAGAACGCATAGCCAGTTCCGCCGCCTTGCCTAAACCAATAATTGAAGCGACGTTTTCAGTCCCGGCGCGGCGTCCGCGTTCCTGATGTCCGCCGATTTGAACAGGTCGGAAGCGAACCCCCCGCCGCAGATATAAAGCACCCACTCCTTTAGGGGCGTGTAGTTTGTGTCCGGATAAACTTAACATATCTATTTGAGAATCAGCCATATTGCATGGAATCTTGCCTATTGTCTGAACCGCGTCTGTATGGAACAAAGCCCCGTAGCGGTGAGCTATTTCAGCACATTTTTCAACCGGATAAATGTTTCCTGTTTCATTATTTGCCCACATTATCGAAACAATCGCGGTTTCGGTATCAATCATTTCCTCGTAACGTTCCATATCCAGCGCACCGTGAGAATCAACCGGTACATAAGACACCGGATAGCCGCGCTTTTCCAGATCCTTGCCTAAACTGAAAACGGCAGGATGTTCAACTGCCGACATAATAACTTTTTTCTTTTTATGACAAACCTGCAAAGCGCTGTTTATCGCGGTATTGTCGCTTTCCGTGCCGCAACTGGTGAAAATAACCTCGGTGAATTTATCGTGTCTGTCTTTTCGGGTAGCACCGATAAGTGCCGAAACCTGTGCGCGGGCATGTTCTATTTTGGACATTATCGAACCGCCGAAGGCATGAATACTGCCCGGATTGCCGTATTGTTCACAAAAATACGGGCGCATAGCCTCGAATACTTCAGGAGCCACAGCTGTAGTCGCGTTATTATCCAGATAAATAAGTTTTTTGTCAGTCATAATCCTAATGCCTCTTAAACATTTTCAACAACTATTTCAGGGAAAAGACAATCCTTTAATACTGCTTCAACACCGCTTTTGAGTGTTACTCCGGCGCTGGGACAGGATGCGCAATGCCCGGTAAGCTTTACAAAAACGACATTATCTTTCATATCAATCAGGTCTATTCCACCGCCGTCCTGTTCCAGCATGGGTTTAACTTCACTGTCAATAATCTCCTGGACTTTGAGGACACGCTGAATTAGCGGTAAACTCAAAAATTCCGCTTGCTTTGACGAAGTGCTTTCAGTTTTCTTCTCTTTCCAAAGGCCATCAAGAATATCCTGAATTTCTTCCAGGCATGAACCGCAAGCTCCGCCAGCTTTGCAATAATCAGTAATTTCCTCAACTGTGTGCAAATTGTTATTAATCGCGGTCTTGCGAATTTTAGTATCAGTAACGCTAAAACATTTACAGACAATGCGTCCCACATGATTATCTTCGCTTCCATGTTCGCTTTCTTCGCCGCGGTAATTCGCTATTGCCGCCTGTAAAGCTTCCATTCCCATTACGGAACAATGCAGTTTTGCCTCCGGCAAATCTCCGAGGATATTAACAATATCTTTATTGGTTATTTTTTCCGCTTCATCCAGGGTCATACCTTGTATCAGTTCGGTTAAAGCCGACGAGGAGGCAATCGCGCTGGCGCAGCCGAAAGTTTGAAACTTAGCTTCGCAAATTCTGCCGTCTTTATCTAATTTAAAACTTAGTTTTAATGCGTCGCCGCAGGACATATTGCCCACCTGTCCAACGCCGTCGGCATCTTTTACTTCACCCACATTGCGCGGATGAAGAAAATGATCCATCACTTTATCATTATAATCCCACATTGGAATCTCCTGTTTTTTCAGTAATCAGTTGTCAGGGTGCAGTAATCAGTAAAACAAAATACCGAAAACTGAATATCTTTTCAAGTTTTTAATTGCTTTCGAATTGAGCTAACAAAACCAACCAACATGGCTGATAATTCACGAGTTGTCTGTATCCATTTCTTACCTTTTTCTTGTGAGATATAACCAATATCTACCCCTATATAAATTTGAGTTCTTAGTTCTCCGCAGGAGCCTTGTGCATATTGGAGAAAGCGAATAAAATCTTTTTTGGAGCTTCTTTCAGCTCCTTCAGCGATATTACTTGGAATAGATAATTCTGAGCGAGTTATTTGATCTCTGAAACCATAATCATTGATTTCGGCAAAATGTTTATACAAATCAGCCGAAAGACGTGCCGATTTTTTCCAAATTTCAATATCTTCAAATTTCATTTTTACCTATTATCCTGTTTCTTAAAGTTTTCAGTTATTAGTTTTTACTGATAACTGCACCATGATTACTTCTTTATAATTTATTCGTATTTTTTGTATTCGTCGTCAATCAACTTCTTCATTGTCTCAACGATATTATCAATTTCGAGCAAATCTCCTTCACGAATGCCGCGGCGTTTGAATTCAACCTGCCCGCCGCCAACAGTTTTCGGTGAAACAACCAGACGCAATGGAATTCCCAGCAAGTCCGCGTCATTAAACATAAAGCCGGCTTTTTCGCCTCTATCATCATAAAGTACTTCGATTCCGGCGGCAGTCAAGTCATTATAGATTTTATCACTGACTTCCGCCACATTCTCTTTTTTAGGATTCAAAGCGCAAAGCTGTACTTGAAAAGGTGCTATTGTTATCGGCCAGACTGGTCCGAAATTGTCATTGCTCTGCTCTATTACTGATGCCATGGTTCGCCCGACGCCAATGCCGTAACAACCCATAATCAAGCTTTTAGCTTTGCCGTTCTGATCCAGGACAGTACAATTCATAGCATCTGTATATTTGGTGCCGAGCTGGAAAATATTGCCAACTTCAATGCCGCGTTTTTCGAGCAGCGGTTCGCCTGTTACAGGGCAGGGATCGCCAGCCCGGACTGTTGCGATATCCGCAATTATAACATCTTTAGTATTTGTCATATCCCTTTCAAAATTGAAGTTTTTGTAATGGTAATCCGCATCATTAGCTCCGACGACAAGATTAGATGATTCAAGCACTGAAAGGTCAACAATTATTTTTACTTTAGTGCTGTCAACAGCCAGAGGGGACGCAAAGCCGGGTTCACAGCCGGTCGTGCGGATCGCGTCATCATCAGCGAAAGATAATTCCGCGGCCAAAGCAATATTTTGCAGTTTGCTTTCATTTACGTCGAGATCTCCGCGGATTACCGCAAAAATCAGTTCGCCGCTGACATCATTCTTATAAAATACCGCTTTCCCGGTATTTTCTGCTTTAACACTAAGGAAATTCGCGACTTCTTCAATCGTTTTAGCATTTGGAGTATGAACTTTTTCCAATTCAAGCGCGGCTTCTTTTTGAAACTTCCAGGCAGCGGTGGCAATTTCACGGTTCGCGCGGTAGCTGCCGTCCGGTGAAACAAAAATTGTATCTTCGCCGTTCTCGGAAATAGCCATAAATTCATGCGAAACCTTACCACCCATCATGCCGGAATTAGATTCAATGGAAAGAACATCGTTCATACCGACGCGGCGGAAAATATTAACATAAGCTTGATGTGCTCTTTGATAATATTCATCCAGGCATTCCTGCGAAATGTGAAAAGAATAGGCATCTTTCATGGTAAATTCACGAACCCTGATAAGACCGGCGCGGGGCCTGGCTTCATCACGGTATTTAGTTTGAATCTGATAAACCATTGACGGCAATTGCTTGTAACTGCTCAACTCGGTCCGCACTAAATGACATACAGCTTCCTCATGCGTCATCGCCAAAAGCATTTTTTTACCGTTGCGGTCCTGAAAGCGCAGAAGTTCCTGTCCAACCGATTCGTAACGCCCGGACTCTTCCCATAATTCCGCCGGCAAAACTACCGGCATAAGGATTTCCTGACCTTCAATTTTATTCATTTCATCACGGATAACAGCTTCAATCTTATCGACAATCCGCTTACCAACCGGCAATAAAGAATATATTCCCGCCGACACCATGCGGGCATAGCCGCCGCGAATTAAAAATTTATGACTTACTGTTTTAGCGTCTTTGGGATCTTCTTTAATACGGCGTCCGACCATTTTGCTCATTTTCATAATGCGTAAAACCCTGCTGGTTATATATAAAAAGTTAGTTAAACATAAAAAAATAACTTACTTTAAAATATCATTTTTGCAACCCCTAAGCCTATAAGCTGACGGTAGAAAAACAGATTAAAGTTAAATTTACTTGAAAGAATAGAGAAGAAGTTGTATTTTTGTTCTATAAAACTATCTATAGAAACTTGGGATTTGATTATGAAAAATTTATTTACATGCATTATTATTTCTATAATATTGTGCGCCATCTCGACTCAAACTGTCTTTGCAGCAAAATATAATGTCAAAGTAAATGTTTTTTCAAATGAAAAAAGTTTCCCTCGTGAGCCTTTCAGCTATTATATTGATTTTAAACAGAAAATTAATTTGGCTTCTCTGAAAATGACCGCAGCCGGGAAAAAAAGCAAACAAGTGCCTGTTTATAT
>DAOWBJ010000037.1 GCA_030634125.1 Victivallales bacterium | reverse complement strand
TGCAAGAACCAATGTATCGGTTAAAACTCCGCGATAAAATGCTTGATGTGTTTGATGACACGTTGAATTTACTCAATGTTATTCACAAAATAAGCATTGATAATCTTGATACCATCATGGTTGGACACACACACATGAATCATGGTCAGCCAATTACATACGCTCACTTCATGATTTCAGCATTTGACGGCATTTTTCGTAGTCTGGAACAATTGGAACTGGCTTACCGCTTTACTAATGTTAATTCAGGGGGATGCGGCTCGTGTTCCGGGATCACCTGGCCGGTTGACCGGGAGTTGATGGCTGAACTTCTCGGACTGGATGGCGTTATGGAGCCTACTTATGATTGTGAAGCGTCTCAAGACCATTCAATGGCAATTATGTTCGCGCTTTCTAATATGTCTATTCATATAAGTCGTTATTCAATGATGCATTATATTTGGGCGTTTGACGAATTTGACATGATCCGTACTCATCCATCCATGTGTGGTATGAGTTCTTTCATGCCGCAAAAATGTGATCCTGCATCTCTGTATGAATCCGTCCGGGGATGTGCTGCTGATGTAATGGGAGAAACCATCAAGGGGATGATTCAGTTGAAAGGAGAACCCCATGCAGATGTAAATGCGGCCTTTCAGTTTCCGTTTACTGCTGTTGAAACCATGATTCTTGGTCAAACATGTATTGGTCAGTTCACTAATATGCTCAAACATGCTATTCCGCAAAAAGAACGTATGCTGAAAATTGTCAAAGCAGGTTATAGTTGTGCGACCGAAGCTGCCTCTTATCTGATTAAGGAACATGGCTATGGAGGTCGTCTGGCTCACAGCATTGTTGCCACTATGGTTAGAGATGCTCGGGTTCAGGGGTTAAAGAGCTATCAATGCACAGGAGATATGCTTGATAATGCCGCAGGCTATCTTGATGTCAGAAAACCTAATATTGATACCGCGACTTTACAGAAATGTTTAGATCCCGAAGAATTTATTAGAAGCCATAATAATCTTGGCGGAACCGCCCCGGAAGAAAACAGACGTTTGCTGATAAAACGAAAAAAACTGCTTGAGCAGGCTGAACAGCGGCATCAGGAACGTCGTGAAAAAGTCAAGAAAAGCATAGATAAACTGGTTGATATTGCAAAAAAAGGTAATCTATAAAAACAGATAAAATGACCATCGCCAGAAAGCTAACAAAAATAGGTCTTGACGTCTCCGGGGATGAAATCCCGGATTCGTCATATAATGCAGCGATAAAACTATTGTTGGATGCATTGGGTTGTGCCATAGCAGGATATGCCACGCCAGGAATTTCCGGGCTGAATGAGCAAATCTGTGAGTGGGGCGGGAAAGAAGAAGCCAGTTTATTCCTTTCCAGAAAAAAAGTACCTCTTCCAAATGCGGCTTTTGTCAACGGAGCAATGATTCACGCCTTGGATTTTGATGATGTATACGTTCCCGGAAACAGTCTGCATCTTAGCTCGACATTGGTTCCTGTGGTTTTAGGGATTGCGGAAAAAACAGGTGCCTCCGGTAAAGATATGCTTGCTGCTTTAATAATTGGAATTGAAATATCTGGACAATTGGGTATTGCGGAACGGGATCGCCGACGTAGCGGCGCATTTTTGCCCAGTTCTCTTCTGAATGGCTTCGGAGCTATAATTAGCGCAGCTAGAATGTTTAAAATGTCGGCAGAAGAATGTATCAATGCGCTGGGAATTAATTATGCCCAGATAGCTGGTAATCGACAGGCTCTTCTGGATATGACACTGACAAAACGGTTACAGCCGGCCTTTGCCGGACGTTCAGCTATTTGGGCGGTAGAGCTGGCAAAACGTGGAATTACTGGCTCAGAGAGGATTTTTGAAGGGGATGCTGGTTATTGTCAAGCTTATTTGAATGGAGATAATTTCAATCTTGAAGACTTTAGTCTTGATTTGAATAAGTTGCAAGTTGAAAACGTTTCTATAAAACGTTACCCCAGTTGCGGAGCATGTCATAATGTGCAAATCGCTGCAGAACGTTTAATCAAAGAAGAAAAATTGACACCGGATGAAATTGAGCGGGTAGAAATATTCAACTGTGGGCCGGGAGGGCTCGCAGGACATCCCTTTTCGCCTGGTAGAAACCCACAGGTTGATGCCCAGTTCAGCGTTATTTGGGCGGTCGCTCACACTTTGGTGCGCGGTCCGGCCACCCTGGCAGATTACAGTAACGACAGGATTGCTAATGACCAGGAAGTGATTGCTTTTTGTCCGAAAATTACATTCAGCAATGCTCCTGATAACCTGCCGTCTAAACCGCCCCTGCCTCCTGATTTTCCAAAGGGCTATCTGGCATATCAAGGACTTATTATTTACACAAAAGACGGACGACGGCTTCAACGAGCACAAAGTCCGGCACAAACTTTTGCTGTCCCCAAAGATAGTTTTGAGCAGACAGTGTTAAAATTTAAACAATGCGTGGAGTTTTCCGGTCTTGAGGATAAAATCTGTACTGATACAATAATCAATACAATCAATGATTTAAGAAGTGAAAAATCAATTATAACTCTGATTCGCCAGTTGCAGATATGCTGTTGAATAGATCACAAAAAATATACTGAGAATTTTTATGTTTGAAATCGCAATCTTTCTGCTTATTCTTCTTATTGCCGGCTTAGTTCAGGGAACCAGCGGTTTCGGGTTTGGGCTGGTGGCGGTAACTTTCCTTTCATTCGTAATGAACATCAAGGATGCCTCTGTCAGTCTGGTGCTGGTCAGCCTGTCAATCAATGTATTTATCTTCTGGAAATTAAGACGCTCCTTCAGGTTTGAACGGGTTATGCCCTTGCTGATCAGTTCTCTGGCAGGCGTACCCCTGGGGGTATTAATTTTGATAAAAGCCGATGAAAATATGCTGAAACGTATTCTCGGTATAATCCTGATTGTGGCAGTAATTCAGGGGTTATTGCCTAAGTTGAGACATAAACGCTGGCATGCCTGGTGGCTGGGTATTCCCTGCGGTTTATTTTCCGGAGCGTTATCAGGAGCATTTGCAACTGGAGGACCGCCGATTGTTGCGTTTATGTCAAGTCAGAATTTTCAGCGTTTACGATACGTGGCAAGTGTTCAGCTCGTCCTCGGTACTGCGGCAGTAATTCGTCTCTTATGCCTGGTAGCAAACAGTAGTCTCAACTCAAAAGCATTCTCTTTGAGTTTGGTCGGAGCAATTGCCGCAGTTACGGGAGCGTTTCTCGGTTTGCAAATTCTGAAAAAAATTAATCAGGAGCTTTTTAGAAAAATAATTCTTGCAATTTTAACAATAATGGCCTTTATCAATATTTTTCAATAAAAATTATTGAGTTTGACTGCATGACGCAATGACCTGGCGATTACGTTTGCGGAGCTCTTATCTAAGACTTCTTACGGTAATTTGATGGGGTCATACCAGTGATTTTTTTAAATTGTCGGGTAAAATAACTTTGCCTGCCAAAGCCACAGCGGACAGCAATTTCCGCGACTGTAAGCTTAGTATGGTGTAACATCGTTTTTGCCTGTATAATCTTACGTTTGATCATATAGGTCTGAAAATTACATTTCATTACCTTTTTAAAAAGTCTACTCAAATAAGATTGATGTTAAATTAGTTTGTTAGCGGTCTGAATTTTTAAGCGGACTTCAGCCATATCCGCATAGGTATAATCAACGGCGGCTTGAATACTTTCTCAAGAAGTTCCACTTTTATTCGTTGTGCAATTACTCCAAATGTCCGGAATATTGTTTTCAGAGACTGTGAGAGTTGATCAATTTCCTCGGTTATCTGTCTTCTGACCTGCCCGCCAATGTCAGTGAGCCCTGCAAGCTGTATAATTGTATGGGCGATTTGTGCAAGCAGATAAAAGTTTTGCCCTGCGTGCCCCGACCGAACTGAAATTATGCCCTATGTGCAAAATATTATTCTTTTGAAAATTAAACCCTTCGTTTTCAATTTTCCATCGCTTGCGACAGTTCATAAATTTTCTCAAAGCATTTGCTTCGCAGCTTGCTTCGCTGACTAGAAACGCAAATGTTGTCACCTCGCTTTCAACGCCATTTTTAACTTAGACACAAAGGAAATAAGCATGACACCTTTCTCTGGTTACGCAAGCAGAAAATCATATAAAATACAGCGGTTTTGGTGTAAGGAATAAATTTTATAAAAGGGAAAAGGTGTCTTTTCTTATTTCCTTTCATTTTTGTGAATTAAGCTCGAATCGTAGCAATCGGGTAAGGAGTCCTGAAGTTAATTTGTTGTAATGCCGCGGGTGCATTACAGGAATATGACACCCACCGCGTTGCGCTGGGCTACGATGAATATCCTTTACAGGGATAAAGAATGTAAATGTTAATATCTCTTTGATTGCAAATTGGTATTAGCAGAGATGATAGTTATAAAATTTTCTATTTGGGGCTTGCGAAAATGATTTTTGGCGTTACATTTAGATTTCTCATTTACCTTTGCGGAGAGATGGCCGAGTGGTCGAAGGCGCAGCATTGGAAATGCTGTGTAGGGGCAACTCTACCGAGGGTTCGAATCCCTCTCTCTCCGCCATTAACTTTTTAGACGTGATTTCCCCTCAAGAAATGTAATAATGAAATAGGTTTTCGCAGGCGCATTTAAGTGCTCCGAGGGTAATTCAACCGACATCCAAGTTTGCGCAAATATGACGATAATCGCTGTGCGCTTGATGTTTGTCGTGGGTTTGTGTTAGTGTGCGGGAATAATGTGCGGAGCCTGGTTTATTTCTGATACCAAAAGAAAACCCGCCATTTCTGACGGGCTGTTGTATTCATTATTTAGGTTTCATATTTACCTCCGGTTAAAACTTGCCATGCGAGCGCTGCCACTGCCGGAACTTGTCCATTTCCAGCGGCTTTTGCGCCGTCCACCCCTCCGGCCATCCCATCAGGTTCTCGCACAGCGTAACCGTTGGCCACAAGCCAAGACGGCGAAGCATCTGACATAGCAGTGATCGGCGCGTTGCTCCGTACGTACTTCTCAAGAGCGATGCTTTCTGTGATTTGGACTGGATTTTCCCTCCCATGGTTCTGGTTATATTCCCCCAGTATCCATATTCTGTCTCTTTTAATCGGGTAGTTGAGGTGTCCAGCGCCCAACACACACCATTTTGCATCATACCCCATCTCGGCCAGCGAAGCGAGGACTTGTTCGAGACCACGAGTGCAGAGCAAGGGGGAATTTTCCACGAACGCGAGCGCCGGTCGTATTTCCTTAATGATTCGTGCCATTTCGAACCACAGCCCAGAGCGTGCTCCTCTAATTCCCTTACCTTTACCACACGCGCTGATATCCTGACACGGAAATCCTCCTGAAACGCATAACTTTTTTGAGATACTTTTGAGCCATTTAATATAGGCTTTACAGTCGGTATTTTTGATTGAGAATGTGCGCACATCGTCCCAAATGGGAAAACATGGCAGACACAAGTCCCGTTGTCGATTGAGCAACACTCTTCTACAATACGGTTCAATCTCAATAGCACCAACTGTGGTAAGACCGAGGAGGTTCTTTCCAAGAATACCTCCCCCTGCACCAGCAAATAATTCCAACTCATACATATATTACCTTTTTTATTTTGTGCACCGTTACTGACCGTCTCCTGCCGCCCTGGCGCATGGGCAGTGCCAAAAAAAAAGACCGCAACGCTTGTGTCGATCACATAACCGCTGTATCTTTTAAATGCATATTGAAGCGGCGGTTAAACGTGGTCGTGACGGGTAAGCGTTGCGGTCGGCGGAGAGGTGTTGGTAGCACCTCTCCCCCGCTTCATCTAATTTCTACCGATATTACCTCCTTATAGTTTTTTTATTTTATTTAAGTCCCTGGCTTCGTGATTCAGCCAGATACATTCGACTCGTTTTTGTTTTTCTTTTACTTTACCTTTTCCCTGCAGTCCTGACTTTCTGGTCCGACCGGCTGCAGAGCAAGTGACTTCTATGTCATGACGCTCCCAACCAGCCTTTTCTAAAGGTTTATATAGTGGACTATTATATCCGGAAAGAACCACGGCACCGTCGTATTTCAGTAATGTGCGGATCAGCTCTTCATGGTCTTTATTCTTAAGCTCGTGATCATAGCCGCCGGCTTTTCTTGTGCCGGTCACGTATGGTGGATCGCAATAAGCCAGCCAACCGGATCCCGAATATCTTTTCAAGATATCGCGCCAGTCCGAGCATTCTATTTGAACGCGCTGCATCCGCTCGTGAACCTTTGGCAGATTCTCAAAACTCGACCGCCAGCTTGAAGTTGTCTGTGCCATTCCCCGGGTAGACGAATTAACTGACGATCCCCAGGCGTTGCCAAACATCCCGCCGAAACTTTGCTGCGCGATATAATACCATCTCACGGCCTGCTCGACCGGGTCATGTATTGCCGGCCACGTGCGCATGTATTCCTCGTAAAGCTCGCGGCTTACCGGCAACAGCGAAGCTCTGGCCATAAACTTCCCGAAGTATTCAACATCGCTGATCACCCGGAAGAAGTTAACCACGCCGCGGTTGACATCGTTATAAACTTCGACCTTGCTCGGCTCTTTCGCTATCAAGATACTCGCGCCGCCGCCAAAGGGTTCCACATAGTTTATATGAGGCGGAATAAGCTTTAATATAGCATTCTTGATCTTAAGACTTCCTTTGCCACCGAACCAGGGAAACGGCGCACGCATTTTTCTTTTAAAAGTATTCATTTTAATATCCATTTGTTATTAGTTTGAGGGTATAAAAAAAGCGATGCTTGAAAACTCCTGGATTACCGGATAACTTAAAAGGTCACACTTTGAAGTGGCGGTAAAACGTGGTGGAGATGCTCAAACATCGCTGCCGATCAGCGGCATTATTAGTGCCGCTGATCCGCTTCATCTTAAATCAGGGAAATAGCTAAGTCATATTATTATCCTCCTTGTCTCCCTGGTTAATTTTTTTAGCTTGGAATCTCTGCAGTTTAGAATCACCTTTAAGATACAAAGGATGTGCCGGGCTGCCGTCTTTATTTATATTTAGCGCGTGAATGTCATAGCCTTTTAAAAGCTCCAGTACTGCTTTGTCGCGATCCATATATTTACCGTGGTTTCCCCAGCAGGCAATAATAATTTCTGACTCCTCGGCCATGGATAAAAGAAACTCATCATTACGCGGTCCGACTGGATCGGCTGCCTGTTTCATGGCGGCGGGATCAGTTGCGCGAAAAGCAAAGAGATTAGCCATATAAAACTTATTATAATTCAAGCTTTTAGTAAAACCAACGCAGCGCCGAATCGTAGGATCATCACTGAAAGCATCAGCCGTCGACGGGTTTAATCCAATAAATAAAACCGCGCCGCCAGCGTTTAAAAAGTAATGCCATGACCGGCGCAACTCATAGCGGTACTGCTCGCATTTTGATATATAAGCGGTACTGCTCGCATTTTGATATATAAGCGGTTCTCACGCAGCACCTCGTTTTTTTATCTGGTAATTTTTACGGTCGTTGAATTCCTGCTGCTTGCCTTTATTCCATTGATTGACCAGACGGAAATAGCCGCAGACGCGGCTGTATACTTCAGTTTTTTGATTACATTTAGGCATGGTCATTCTCCTTTTTCTTAGTGAAACTTATAGCCTCCATAGCCCTTATGCCCAACTGATGAATAAGCGCGCGGTCTTCACCAGGGGAAACCGAAGGCAGCAGCTTAAAATTAACGTCAATGCCTTTCTCTCCTGCAGGCATAATACTTATTAATGATATGGGTTGGCCGCTTTCGGGGTACTGCTCCGCCAGCTGCTCAAAAAACGCTTTTAATACTTTCGGATCCCCGGCGCAAAGCGCAGCAGCTTCAGAAACAATTTCCATAGCGGTACTGCTGATTTTCGGTTCCACATTTTTAGGTTTTTCCGGCATACCGGGAAGCTCTACCTCTGCCATAGGCTTAGCTGTTAATTCCGGCTGTCTGAAACTTTTTCTTTGTCTGATATTTTTTCTTTTCATGATCATTTGTCTCCTTGCCGAACGTCGGCCTCGTTATTTTTTTTATTAAGGGTTACGACCTTTATCGCGGAAATCATTTTCTATCTCCATTGCTACTCCGGTACCGCCACAGGTTAAACATAACAACCCGGGAGTCCCGTCGTTAAAGTGCGGGCAGTCGTGCGAGCAATAAAGCTCTTCCTTGCCGTTATAAGGACACGTTTGCGACTTTTTAACTCCGTGAGCTCGCATTATCATCAGGAAGCCATCACTACTAATTTCACATTTCATAGCCATATTAAAAACTCCTTGAATTAGATTTAAGGATTAATAATCCGTGTATTCCATTTTTTTTCAGCTTCCTGAGTGTCCTCATCTTCAGGACCGAGGGAGCCACAGCCTTCACATGATATCCATGAGGGGTAATAGTCGTGGTTAATAGTTAAATTTTCACTCCCGCAAAACGGACACGGTTTTAATTTTTCTTTCTTTTTCTTACTCATGTTATCTCCTTTTAATTAGTTTTTTTGACAGAATGATTGGTGACAGAATCATTTTTTTGTTTTAGTTTTTTACTGGTATTACATCTATGTAAAACTCGTCTCCGACTTTTGTGTCCTTAAAAAACTCGTTTTTAACTGTTGCGGAAAAACCTCCAGCCGGGGTAAAAGCAAAGAATTTTTTGTTTTCTTCAGGCGGCTCATAACTGCCGTCTTCTTTGTTCTCATATCCGACTGCTGACATTTTTATATCTGTACAATCTTCACGCTTATCAATTTCATTAACAACCATCTTGCATCTTGTTTTCATAATTAAATCCTTATTTTTAAATCATTCTGTCACCAATCATTCTGTCAAAATATTTTGCTTTTCAAAACGGTACATCCGCTGCTTTTTTCTGCTCCTGAACAATCCGCCGTTTTAATGCATCAATCACTTTGAGAGCTTCCCTGGCGCTGAGGTCTTCGACGGCTTTCGCGCGGTTTAGGCGGCAGACGTGGGCGGCGAATCCGAGCAGGTACTGCGCGGTTCGTTTTTCCTCGCCCAGGTAAGCTTTGAGATCATTCCACAGCCCGAAGATCAAATGCGATTCCCGGGTGTTGACGGCTCCTTTATTAGGATGCCGCTGTCTCCAGTACTGGAGCTGAATATGTCCCGGTACTGAAGAAGTCCCGGCTTTTACCCTGGTTTCGAGTTCCGTTTCAATTGCGGCCATTACATCATCGAAATCAACTTGTTTTAAATCAGGCGATTCCTCGTTCATCGCGCCGCCGCAATGATAAAGCAGCTGCCGTGCTTCGCTCATACCCATTTTGCAAAGCCTGACGTATTGCCGGAACTTCTTAAGCTGCGAATCCTTCCATCCCGGGCGTGGCTGGCAAGCCACCGCCTGATTATTAAGCTCGTAGAGTACCTTTCCGATATCTTTGGCTTCGAGGTCCTTACAGGAAGAGACATCGGCCACGCGCTGGAGTACAGCGCGATAATCGGCGTCATTCAAGTTAGCTTTGTTTTTTGCTATATGAATAGCTGCTATTTTATTTCTCGGTATCATAATTACCTCCGCTAATGTAGCCACGGCTGTCTCTAGCCGTGATCACTCAGGCCACAGGCCTCCGGTTTTCCGCCAGTCGACGGCCGCCTTCAAGTCCTCGTATTTTATATTAACACGCTGCTCGCTTTTAGCCCATGTCCGGGCGCGCTCAAGGTCTTCAAATAAAGTACGCAGCTTGCCGTCGCGGCTTTGAGCGATGCTGTGAGAAAACTTGAGAAGCCTTGCCGGAACTTCCCCGTCCGGGTGAAATGCCTGCATAACCGGCACTATCTCCGCCTCAAGAACTTCCAAAGGAATATCCACCTCAAACTTGATCCGGCCAACAAACTGCTCGAAGTAATCGGCCAGCGATCCGTTCCTCATATCCGACCAGTAAACGTCGGTAAATATCAAAGCTACACCGCAGCC
>DAOWBJ010000091.1 GCA_030634125.1 Victivallales bacterium | reverse complement strand
GTTTTCATTGTACAGCATTCAAGTTCATCGTGTCGATAAAACAATAATACTTCAAAAGACGGCTTGCAACCGTCATTGGTGCGTTGTGCTCAAAAATCAGCAAAAAAATATTCCGCCGTTTAAAAGTAGCAAAATATTATTCCATTCTTTATTACTGAAGAATATGAAAAAATCATTGACGAATACAAAGACAGCAATTATATTCTTAGAGAATTACTGGATTTAGAAGTAGGCGTTGAGAGTTCATTTGAAAAAATAATCAACTCAATGCCATAGGACAAATGCCAGCACCGGACAGATGCCCTTATTTTCAATCACGCGAATGCATTCGTCTTTGAGATATGCACCAAAGACGCATTTAACTGTTAATGTAAAAATCATAGTGCTCCTTCTTGGTTGGTCAACAAAAAACTCATTTACCGGCAAAAGGAAAATGAACTTTCCTGCCTGTTATTACTTTAACCTTGCCGCCCACATTCCCCCGTTTGGCAAAACTACCTGTTTCCTTATAAAATCGTGATTTGTTATATTGTCGGCTTTTCTGTACGGTTACGCTCCTTTTTCTTTTCGGTCGCCCGTGATTCAATGCTGGTGACGTTATCCGGACGTGATTTTTTGAAGCGCTTGTAATAACGTTCTTCAATGAAGACCGCTAATGGTAACTTCCATGGTTGCTGTTTGCAATTTGCCAGTTTATCCAGGCTTTTGGGCTTCATTCCCAATTCCCGCGCCATCTGGATTTGCGCATGGGACAGATGATGCTTTTTTCGTGCTTCCACCCACGGCAGAAGCTTTTGAGGTATTTTAGCCGCCATATTGTTTTCACTCCATATTTTCGCAAATCATATGAACATCAAACAGGATGATAATTAAATTTTCATGATATACGTTTTGCCAAAGTTGATTAACATTTATAATATAGCCAGGTGAAAGACATATTACAAATTTATGTTTCGCTCTTGACTTTTTGAAAAAAAGAGCGATTTTTCTTAATGGATTTATCACTATTCACATACTAGGACATTTTCGTCAGTATATTCTAATTCAGGAGCAATACTATGCCTTTCGAACACGGGACCTTTGCCGTAACCATGTTTTCACTGCCGGATAACTTACCGGAAAATTATATTGAACTTTTCAACAAATATAAAGCCGGAGAATTGGACTCTATTAAGGACGAAGCGCAAATCGGCTGGGTTGGCGGACGTCATTTACTGGAAACCGAGATTGATGAAAACACCGCTGTTTGCGGTGGCATGATTTACTTGAATTTGCGCAAGGCTGAACGTAAAATCCCGGCATCATTACTCAAGGCCATCTGCAAGCGTGAGGAACTAGCTTACCAGCATGAGTTCCAAACTTCGCGGATACCCTCAAATGTCAGAAAAGAAATCAGGGAAAAAGCCATCGAGGCTTATCTGCCCCAAACGCCACCATCGCTAACGGGTATCCCTGTGGTGATAGATCCCCGTTCCAGGACACTTTACCTCGGAACTGTCTCGACCGCGCAAATCGATCTTTTTATTGAGTATTTCGTCAAGACTACCAGCATCGAACCGTTGCCCGTCAATCCTGAATCGTATTTGGCTAAGGATTTTCAGGTTACGCCGGAGGAATTGCCGAACGTGATGTTTTCCGAACAGGGGGATGGTGAAGTTACCACCGAGCGCGATTTTCTGACCTGGCTCTGGTATTTCAGTGAACAGGAAGGCGGCGGAGTGATTAAGGTTGAACCTTACGGCGAGTTCGCATTTTATATCCATGGGCCTTTGACTTTCGCTGCGGCCGCCGAAACCAGAGGTGCGGTCGAAAACACCTTGAAAAATGGTAATCCCCTGTGTGCCGCCGAAGCTAAAACCGCATTGACAGTCGGCAAAAAACTGAAAAGAGCCAAGTTCGCAATTGAGCGCGGCAATGAAGTATGGACGGGCAACATTGACGCCGACCTTTTCAGTTTCAGCTGTTTTTCGCTGCCGGAAGGAGAGGAACTGGATTTTGACAGCGTTTTTGCCGAACGCATCACCAATCTGGAAATATTCCGTACAGTATTGGCGGCCTATTTTAAGTTATTCGTCGAGACGCTTTTAAGCGGCAAATGGGGCGACGAAGAACGCAAAATTTTGCAGTGGGTCAACGACCGAGAAACACGATAAAGAATACTGGCATGAGAGGTTAATATGGATGTGGTAAATCTTACAAACGGAAAAATAAAATTCAACGAACAGGATGTTCCCGTCGAACTTTCAATTTGTCCAAAAATTGATTGCGATTGTGGAAGTATATACATGAAATTTGTATTGTCGAAAAATCCTTCCCTCGGTGAAATTGTGCTTGATCTGGATGTATACGAAAATGAGATATATGCCGATCCGCGAATCGATGATAGCGCCTTCGATGATAAAGTACAGAAGTTTCTGGATTCACTGAGTGGTAATGATTTGGCAAAGCTTTTTGATTATTACTGGACGGAGAAAGCGCGGCAATCGGTCGAAGCCCCAATTAGCGAACATCCTTATGTTTTCGACTTTAAGGAAATAGAAAAAGAGGGCTATATGCTCCAATATGGAACAGTTTTTCCGTTTGCGGATATTTGGGCTGTTACTATTGGCTCCAGACGTTTGATCATTTCCGATTATCATTGTCTGAATCCGTCTTGCGTTTGTCGGGAAGCCCATGTAGAGTTTATTGATATGGAATCCCCGGAGGATAAAGTGGTTGCCGTTTTTCTTGTCGATTACGACAATCAGAGTTGGAATTTTCAACCACACACAGCGCCCGGAGAAATGCCTATGCCAGTACTGCAGGCATTAGCCGAAAATCAGATTCCTGATTTTTATCGACAACTGGAGGAACATCACAAAAAGTTACGACAACTGTATGCGGTTCGCCGTTCACAGTTGTTCGGTTCAAGTTCGACTAAAAATAAAAGAAAAAAGAACAAGAAAAACAGAAAGAAAAACAGAAAGAAATGAAAATAAATATGATGAAGAAAACGACTTGCTGTTGTGGATGGTATCCGAAGTTATGACTTTCGGTAATATGCTAAGCATGTTTTCGGGGCTAGAAAAATATTTGCAGATACAATTGGCAGCAGAATTTAAAATTCCATCTATAATGTTAAAATAATTTGACAAATACGCTTTTAATGTTAGTTTTATTTTACATTAACAGCAAAACTGGAGTTTATCATGGGACAAAAAAAGACAGTACTCTTTCCCAAAACAGTGTCAATACTTGAAAGGTTTGGTGAAAATATCAGGCTGGCGCGGCTTCGAAGGAACATAAGTTCGTCGCTTCAAGCAGGACGTGCTGGTATCAGCCGCCCAACTCTGACTATGATAGAGAAAGGTTCTCCCTCTGTTTCACTTGGGAATTACGTCCAGGTTTTGGTTTCTTTGGGATTAGAAAAAGACATTCTGAAAGTCGCAGCCGATGACGAACTGGGACACACACTTCAAGATTTGAATTTATCCGTTCGTCAACGTGCCTCTAAAAAGGAAAAGTTATGAGTGATATTTCAAAAAATATTTATGTTTATGCCGATTGGCCGGAGCTGCAAGCCCCTGCCTTGATGGGATGCTTAAACACTCAGTTTATTCGAGGCAAAGAGATTTTTTCTTTTGAGTTTGATTCTGAATGGTTAAAATCGAAATCAGCACAAATCCTCGACCCTGACCTGCAATTTTATTCAGGCAGGCAGTATACTGATTCCGGTAAAAATACTTTTGGTCTTTTTCTGGATTCATCTCCTGACCGTTGGGGGCGCCAACTCATGCGGCGACGCGAAGCAATCAAAGCTCGCCATGATGACCGACCTGTTCGTCAATTGCTGGAATCCGATTATCTTCTGGGAGTGCACGATGTGACCAGAATGGGAGCTCTTCGCTTCAAACTGAATGAATCCGAAGATTTTCAAAATCATGATTTTGAATTACCTGCTCCTCCCTGGACTTCTTTACGTGAACTGGAAGCAGCATGTCGTCACTATGAGGAAGAATCTCCATCAGATAGCGAACATGAAAAATGGCTTAGCATGTTACTGGCTCCAGGATCATCACTAGGAGGAGCTCGTCCTAAAGCTAATGTATTGGACAATGACGGCAATCTATGGATTGCCAAATTTCCAAGTCGAGCAGATGACGCTAATACTGGAGCCTGGGAAATGGTGGTCCATGAATTGGCTAAAAAAATTGGATTAAATGTTCCAGAGTGCCGGATTGAAAAATTTTCCAAATATGGCAACACTTTTTTAACTAAGCGTTTTGACCGCAAAATAGAAAAACGTATTCATTTTGCATCGGCAATGACACTATTAGGGCGAAGTGATGGTGATAATCACAGCAGTGGATGCAGTTATCTGGATTTAGCGCAATTCATTGTTCAACATGGAGCCAGGCCCAATGAGGACTTGCAAGAATTATGGCGACGTATTATTTTCAGTATCGCCGTTTCAAATACGGATGACCATTTACGTAACCATGGTTTTCTGCTGATACCACAAGGCTGGACTCTTTCACCTGCCTATGACATTAACCCTAATCCTCGTGGCAGCAGCTTATCTTTAAACATCTCCATGGATGACAATTCTCTGGATTTTGAGCTCGCCTTGTCTGTCGCAGAGCAATTTAGATTAAATATATCGCAAGCAAAAGAGCAACTCAACGATATTAAATATATTGTCAATCATTGGCGTGAAATTGCTTCAAAATTTAAAATTTCCCGGCATGAAATAGAAAACATGACATTAGCGTTTCGTGACTAATTATGGCAGATGAATTTATGCTGTCTGCTGTACTGTATTCCAAATTGCGCGTACGATAGTGACCATTCGATATTTACGGGGAAACATTTTCCATGTAAATTAGTTGAATTATGCAAAATTGCCTGCAAGTTATATGTGATTTTGAAAATAGCGCTGTTATTTGGGCAAATATAGATTTAAATGAGGTAATTATAATGGGAAAAGGCGATTCTATAGAGGAAATGTTAAAACCAAAATTAGTTGAAAAAACGGCTTGGGATTTAACCAAAAAAAATGGCAGTTTTTCTTTTGCCTAACTCGTGAAAAAATGTAAAAAATCCGGTTTCAGTAAGAGCATTCAACATATTTGGCATGATTTGAATTTCAGCTACGACGTTACTGCTTTGCCGCAAGAAAATGAGTTGCGTTTTTTTGAATGCAAGGCATTATTTGATAACGCTGAGTTTTTAGTGAAGCTTACAGAATTCGAGGTAGAAAATGCAGTCTTTATTACAGGGCACCGCCTCATACCGTTTATTAAAGGAAATTCGTCATTAGTGCATTTTTTTGAAAAGGATACGAAGGAAATAGTAGACTCCAAATACATTAAAATGCCATTATGCGACCTGATGCGATACTATTCGCTATCTGATGAATATGAGAATATGCTCTGGAATCTGAAAGAATTCATGGGAGAAGAGGATTGGTTGGATTGTGACTTGCCGGAAATTGTAACTGTATACTGTTATGATTTATCCTCATTTATGGCAAAGAATAAATTTGCTCCCGGCGATTATATCAAACTTCATACTAAATACGGAAAGTCCAGATACGGAATCCCCAGAGAGTGTTACATTGAACATTTTCTGGTCTCCCGAGTTCCATCAAATACGGCTAAAAACGGAAACTGGAAAAGTAAATTTGAATCAGGTTTAGCCCAGGCAATCAATTATCAGAAAGAACGTGGAGGAGAATTTTATAACCACGATTTAATAGCGGCGGCATTTTATTATGGCGGTGAGTCCCTGTTGAAAAATCCACTTGGATCATGGCTTGATGTGTTGTATGAAAGCGATAAGTTTTCTTTGCAATACGTTGGAGGAAGACAGTTTATGTGGGATAGAAGTTCACTTCAAAATCATATGCACAACGAACTTGAACGGGATGCAGCTGTACAACTTATTGGTTTGGAATACTTGAATTTCCCCGCACTGACAGCTTTGATGGGGCTGCGGATGTACGAATACAATACATTGGGAGAAATGCTTTATATTACTTGCTCTGGCGGAACTCGCCGGGATGCAAGAAAATATTGTTATGACGCAAGATTTGCGAAATGTCCACCGGAATTCAGAAAACGCTTTGACAAGATGATTGCCAGGATATGGCGCCGGGCAAAAAGATGGAAGAGTCCCAGCAGGTGTTCAGCGGAAATCATGAAATGCAGCAAGGACATGATGGAGCTTAAGAACCAAATACTTGAATATATCTGCAAACTGGAGAAATTGGAAATCGCTCCGGAAAAATTATGTTCACCGGAATTTGTTATATTGGAAAAGCTGTTGTCGGATGTATACGGATATTTTAATGATTTTACCATATACCCATTCGACGAATCCCTGAAAAAGACAGCAAAAGCTATTCCAAAAATCGCCTCTCGGCTGGACATTACTATCAGGCAACTGGAAAAAAAGTTTATGAGTAAGCCGTCAGCAGTTTCAGCGTCCAAACCGGAATGATATAAAATGAACAGTAAAAAGAAAGTCAGAAAGAAAATGAGAAGAAACCTATAAACCACCCAATTTTTAAAAAACTGTTGACAAAAAGCACACAATGTGCTATATTCTATTTATGATTATTTATAAATGGAATAAAGAAAAAAATGTATCCTCTTTATAAATCCTGGTGCACTCAAATTTGTTACACCTATCAGAACCCATTATTGTTGATATTATCCTGAAGCATGACTTCTGATAATATCTGCCAGTTTTGGGAATTCATCAATTTTCTGAATCCGATCTCT
>DAOWBJ010000167.1 GCA_030634125.1 Victivallales bacterium | reverse complement strand
GCAAAAAAACAGCGCTTTCGCGCCAAAACAAGAAGATACAGAAGAAAATCAATGGACAAATTAGTTCAGCGAATTACGGACAAATGAGATTGGCGGCGACACTAAGGGATTGGCACAGAGTCGGGCATACATTGAGGGTGCGGTTTGTCAACACGGAATACGGAAAGATACCATCAGGAGTAAAAATACCGATTTTGTAGAAGAAATAATGCGGAGCATTCCACAGTTTATGTAATACATGTATACTTTATTGCACCTGAATGTAAACTTTACAAGCTTAATCCTTAGAAAAATGCACTTTTTGCTTGCATTTAAAATTACACTACTGTATACTTAAGGTATATTTATATAGTTTAATTTAACAATGATAACCATTTTAAGGAGGCTAAAATGCGGAACTCTATGCTCAGACCAAAAACCGTAAAACTGATTGGCAGAATCATGAAACCACTTGTTGAAGAAGGGGTGATACTTGTTTCGGAAGAACAGATTGTTAGTGCCAATCTTAGGAATTTAGCAAACAAAGGCAGACTAATGCCTGTTGTTGTCCCGAAACTGATTAACCAGCGGGAAGTCGCAGAAATGCTTGGTTTGGGGTACAGCAATTTCAAGAAGCTGGAAAAAGAAAAGGCATTCCCGTTTCACCGACGAATGGTTGGTTCATCCGTCCGCTACCGTAATATCGATATTGTTGAATATATCATGTCGGATAACTCAAGCCCGTAATGCTTTTTCGACTTCCAGCATTTCAGGAATTTTATCTTTTAAGACATCAATCAACGCTAAAGCTTTTTCAATACGTTCGCGATCGGAAATATTATTGCCATCACCGAATAAGGATTGAATAGCTTTTTCCTGGGCTTCTTCACCAATGTGCGTATAATGTTTGTCAACAATTTCAGAATTAGTTCCGAGAATTGAGAGAACGACTGCCTTTGGAACTCCGGCTTCCGCACAGTGTGATGCAAAACTGTGCCTTAAAGAATGAAATCCATAGACAGTAACTTTCTTTTTGCGTCCTGGAACTGCAACTGAAGGTTTTAGACCAATCCACTTAATAACCCGCAATACGTCAATATTAACCAGATTCGCCCCTATATTCTTTCCATCTTTGTCCAATCCATTGTATCGTTTGGCAACGTTCGGACAAACATAATGATCCACTTTCCAGTTTTCAGCTTCAGTTAAAACCTCCAGTAATTGTGGAGACATTGGAATAGTAACTGCTTTACCGGTTTTAAATTGCTTAACCCATATTCTTTTTCTATTCAAATCAACCTTATCCCAGCGTAGCAGAACGCAGTCTTTCAGTCTTTGACCAGTAAACATTCCCAAATAATAAACTACCCTTATTTCTGCTTTATTTTTCACTACATCATTATCATTTCTCAACACTTTCAAAAGCTCAGCTTCCTGTTCTCTATTAAATGATAATCTACGTAGTTGTTTATCCTGCTCTTCTCGTTCTTTGCGACGTAATGATTTTACATCAAATGGATTATCTGAACCGCGATAGTCCTTCAGTACTTCAAATATTTTCTTTAATCGTCTGATTTTACGGTTATGAGTATCTACAGCAAGGTCATTACTACGTAAATGCTGTGCAAACTGGTCACTTATCTCAGGAGTAATATCATTTATTTCTAGTTCCTTGTCCTCAACAAAAGTCATGAATTCCGCAAATGTAGACTTGTAGCCATTTTGCTCACTTACAGTTGCAGGTGTGGCTCGTTCATGGTGTAGAGAATAAACTTCCCAAGCGTCTGCTAAAGCTAAAGATTTTTTACGTTTAACCAATCCACGAGCATGTTTAATATGCGCGGAAATCATTTCAGTAGTTGTTGCTTTGACAACTGGAATTAAATCTTGAGCTTTTTTTATCGCTTCTTTCTGATTTTTAGTTTTTAAACTTACAGCTTTTCGCTGTCCATTGATTTGATATCGGAAATAATAGTTTCGATTAGTATTTTTTTGATATACTGTACCGATTTCAAGTTTGACGACTACTTTCCCTGCCATGATAATCACCTCATAATTAAAATTATCTGATATAGCTAATATAGACGATTTTGAAGCATTTGAAAGTCACAAACGGTACTAAATGGTACCTTTTTCTGCATTTTTGAGGAAAAAAATGGAGCCAGCTGTCGGAGTCGAACGCTGCTCTTTATTTTCCTGAAAAACACTATTATTTAAACTTTTTAGTTCAAAATTATCTGTTTTAGCTATATCTACTTAAATATTTTTCAAATAATCTCTGACAATCCCAGTAACCTTTATGCGAAATCACAGCATGTCAATGTTAATAGTTTTCAGCTTTGTATATTGTTCATTTAATTCTAGATATCTGACTTTGAGCATATTATTGGCAGTAGCCAGAGAATCAACCATCCCCCCCATTATCATAGTTAATTTTATTTCTGATTTTGGCGGTGGCATGTCGTGGAAATGACCACCGATAAAAAATGTAAATTTACCATACTTACAGGCAAGATTTTTCAAAATTTTACTGTCAGTAAGGTATATTTCTTTGCCGGGCAGGCGGTCGGTTGCTTGTTCAACCGGAACATGAGCCAGAATAAATTGCCAGCGTGTTTTGACCTTTTTAAACTCTTTTTTCAACCAGTCTAACTGTTTTTCAGAGAGAGTATGGTCATTGTCAAATTCAGGAGCAATACAAAAAAATGTACAGTTATTAAAATCTGTCCTGTAATAATTCCCCGGCAAATTAAAGATTTTTGTAAAAAAATCTTTTTCCCGGTCAATACAGACTTCAATGACAGGACAATTTAAAGATGATTTAAACTCCAGATACTGCTTCCAGTATGCTTCTTTTGTTTCCTCTGGTCTAAGATATTTATCATGACTCACAGTATCCGCTAAATTTAAAATTATTTCAGGTTGGGATGAATCAAATTCACGTTTCAATAATTCCAGTTTGCGAATATCAAACTCCTTGTCTCGTCGATAATCGCCTAGATGAATATCTGTTATCAATCCTATTTTCATCTACCAGACCTTTAGATTATTAGAGTTAATTCCAGCATATTTAAGCATTTTTATTTCGTCCTGAGAAATGAAATTAAATCTATCCCATTGATGCGCGTCGGAGCCGATTGAGAAAATCCCCCCGGCATCCGCCGCAATACCTAAAAAGCGTGAATAGCCAGCCATTTCAAAACAAGGTCTTGAAATCTCTAAAGCCACTCCGCTATTTTTTGCGGTCATAGCTAATTCTTTAATATCTTTTTCCGGGATCAAATCAAAACTCCATGGAGTTTTGATTTCGATGCTTTTTAAGATTTTTGGGGTATCCCGCCAGGGATGACCGATAATGTCTATATAAGGATTATGGGTGATCGCACTTTTCATCATTTCAATAACCAGCAAATGATATTCGTCGATAGATTTTGGAGTTGGCGGCAGCGAGGAGTGAACCGAAGCAATAACATAATCAAAATTTGCTGCCTTTAGGTCTTCAATGGAAGCTGAAAGACCGCCGTTCAGGTCAATAATACTGGCTTCACAGCCGGAAATAAGTTTAAAATCAACTTGGCTTTTCAATTGATTGACAAGTTTTTTCACATGCAATGCCACAGACCATGGATGCCGTCCGCTGTGCGGCTCAACATGCTCCATGATGCCGACCGTATGCAAACCGAGCTCTTGAGCCTTTTTTACAATATTTTCCACGTTCATAAGCGAATCAATAGTCATTTTCCTGTCAGACTGTTTTCGGCTTTGAGTAGCGTGAATATGCAGATCGCTATAGAAAATGTTGTCAGATTGCATATTCTAGCTCCCGACAGTAAAGACGCATGTTCGAAGTAATGATGTCTTCAGGCATATGTTTAGTGTCAAAAAGTTTATATTTTTTTAACTTGCGTGTATTGTCGAATATATATGTTGACAATGAGCAATTCCAGTTATGTTTTTCAGGGATATTTTTGTTAAAAGCATTTTTTAATATTACTTCCTTGCATGCATGAACCGACGCACCATGCCCGACTAATAATACTTCTGTGTCAGATTTCAATAGACGTGTAATAATCGGAGCGACTCGTTTTTTTACTTTTTCTAAAGTTTCCGGGCCTTGCGAAAACCATGGATAATCCATTTCACAATCTCTGGATACATTTTTATAACATCGCTGAATCTGTTTGATATTAAGTCCGTTGAAATCAGGAAATCCCTCTTTGGTAACATATTCTTGAATCATCGGTTCAACTTTGATTGTCGAATTTGTTTGTTCAGCAACAATCTGAGCGGTTTCAAGAGTACGCCGGTAAGGCGAACTTATAATTAAGCCGTTGAATTTTTTTTGTTTCAAAAATTGACCAAGATATTTTGCCTGGATTCTGCCTTTATCAGTCAAAACCGGATCACAAAGAGGAATATCAGGATTAGCTTTCCATGAAACCTTTTCTAAATCCGGTTGACCGTGCCGTGTTACATAAATTAACATATTATTCCTTTATAAAGTATTACTGAGATATTTGCTTGTTCACTTTCTTCATCATATCAAAATAATCATCTTTATTACATAAATTCTTTTGATATTTCAGCTTATTTTTAGGAATTCTTTCTGGATAAGGGAAATGAACTCCATAGAACCACCAACCAGCGGTATCTTTAGACATTTTATAAATAATCTGATGATAATTTTTATCAGTTTCCCTTACTTCGTGTTCTCAAGATTAAACCGCCCTGAGCTTATTGCTTTGTTTGCAAGGCAAAACCACTTATCAAATGCTCTAGCATGATTTGAACCTGGCTTCACTCCCTCATAAAATATCCAGTAGCCATCAGCCTGTTTCGACATGGCCACCATGCTCATAGCTTGAAACTGAGGATCCTCGCCACCCATGACGG
>DAOWBJ010000058.1 GCA_030634125.1 Victivallales bacterium | reverse complement strand
TGCTGTTTTGGGCATCTACACGCCATAAGGTATGTTGAATTCCGTCAGCGGCGGTCAGATCGAAAGTTGGTTCGGCGGAAATTAATTCTGCAACTAAAGCATCAATTTCGCTTGAATCTTTGTAGGTTAAAAATGTCGGACCGGTATGTGAACGCAAAGTCATAACGTGACGTGTGCGGTCATCTTCTTTGTCCTGACGGGTTTTTTCGTGTTTCTTGATGATGTTATTGCGGTAATCATCGGCAGACGCCGCGCCGAGAATCCCGGTTTGGACATGTTCGCCCATGATCAGGCGATAGATGTATAAATGTTCTTCGGCATCAAGCGTTAGAGGAGCAAGTTCGCAAAGCTTTTTAAAGTTTTCAGCGGCTTTTGCGTAAACACTGTCATTATGGAGGTCGATACCGGGAGCCATATCTATTTCAGGGCGTGATACGTGCAGGAATGATAATGGGTTGCCTGCCGCGAGCGCTGCGGCTTCTTCTGAATTTACGACGTCATAGGGGACGGCCGCTACTTCTTTTGCTTTTTCCGGTGTCGGCACTAAGCCGTGAAAGGGCATGATTTTAGCCATGTTTACTAATCTCCGTTGTTAGATTATTAATTAGTTGAAAAGAATAATCTAGTATCGTTTACGAGAAGTTCAAAAGCAGGAATAAAAAATTGTGATTTATTTTGAAGAATATGACACAGGTAGACACGAACTAACACTTAAAACTATCTTGTATCTTTGGCTATTTCTTTGTTCTGGAAGACTACTACTGCCCACATTGTGCATAATGCTATGTATAGAATTACATATATTCCTGACCATAATAAATATGTGGCTGGAATTTCTTTGTGGGTCGCCAGCGCGTCGGCTAACCAGAAGAACTGCCAGTTAGGCAGGATGGCGTAGAAGATTCTGCAAATGACGTTGAGTGTAAGAGAACCTGTGTCCCCTAAGAATAAGTAGCTGGAAATCAATCCCAGGAAGAAAATTATAGAACATACTGTCAAATTAGCGACTAAATCCAACCGGGTCGCGAAGACAACCGTGATTGCCGCCATTGTCGATACAGAAAAGAAAACCAGTACTAAGGCATACATATAACTTTGCAGTAAAATTTCCGGGTGCTCTTTGAAAACTAAACATACTATACCGTAAACCGGCAGTAGAATCCAGATTCCTAAAGTAGTGCAGGACGCGAATGAACGGGTATACATGAAGTTCATAACCATCCCGAAAATACAACTGGCTGTCAGAATCCCGAAATAAATGTAATACGCACCCATATCCATACGGAATTGGTCCCTGGCAATGTATAAGGAAATTATTGAGCCTACATTACATAAAAAGACAAATACTACGACAGTAAAAATAATACCTGCGATTTTAGCTAGAATAAACGTCCAGCGGTAAACTGGTTTGGATAATAAAAGTAATACCGTGCCGTTCCGCATTTCGCGGGTTACCGTGTGGCTTGAACTCATTACCGCGACAAACAGACCGAATAAAAGAACGGTCGCCATAGAGATGTAAACCACCAGTTTGATCTGGTATCCAAATACGAACAAAGTCATTGACGGGAAATGCCCGATTAAAACTAATGCCGTAATCAGCAGAATAAAGAAAATAGGTTCTCTGATTGATTCTGTAAATGTATTTTTAGCAATATGGAAAAAGTTTAACATATATTTATTTATCGCTTATTAATTCTGGAGTATCTTTGGGCAGAGCAACTTCCGGTTCTTTGACAACTGTTTCTTTTGCTTCAGTTGTATCTTTTTCGGCAAGGTCCGCGTCTGCTTTCTTGTCAACAATGATGTCGTCAACAGCTGTATCTTTAACAGGAACAGGAGTTTCTAATTCAGTAACAGGAACAGGAGTTTCCAATTCAAATTCTTTTAGTTTCGTTGGTTTGTACAATCCGCTGTTGAGTTGTTGTCCGAGTTGTTTGTAATCGTAGCCTACATTATCGGCATCAAGCAGAATTGAGATTCTGTCGGCAATTAACTGCCAATTGTCGCCGCGAATAGCTATTACCGGAGTATCTTTATCAATCATTTTACGGTATTTTTCGGCAACATAGCGGTCGTCGCCTAGAATTACGATTTGTTTCGGGTTCAGGAAACGAATAAAGCGCGCTAGATTTACTTCGCGAATTTCGAGTGCCGCTTCAGATCTTTCACGTGGGGGATTGAAGAATATGCCTTTCCCGTTTGTCGCCGGCAAAAGAAGATAAGGCTGCTTGGTTTGATCCTGAAGGAGTTGTGCAATGACTAAGGGATGTTTATAATTAGCGGTGATAATCAAAGTAATAACATCTCTTTTCGGTCCTCTGTAAGGAGTTATCGATTCCCAAAAACCCGCAAAACTAGAACTTAAAGTAGTAAAGATGAATGCGCCGATAAATACTTTTTTAAAGATGCTGCTCATAAGTATCCTCTCTTGTATGAAAGTTTCAATTAAATATGTGTCTATAACTATCATAAGATAGACTGCTTTTCGGCTTAGCGCAAATCAAAAAATGAAGTAAGAAAGGATTTTTTTTGATTATTACTTGCGAAAACCCGTAAATGGATTCAAATTAAAGGTTCATTAAAGTAAAAAAACAATAATTAAGGTTAGAGTGTTGAGAAATCTTTTAGAAAACTTAAATGGAGAAAAAATACCGCACGGAGCAATTTTCATGAGCGGCAATGGCTCTAACGCCGAAAAGGTTCTTGATTTTCACAAAAAAACTTCCGGAAAATGGCTGCCGTCGGTGATAATAACGGACGCTCCCGAAAAAAGCCGTGCCGCCGAAATCGCGGCAAAATATGATTTACCGCTTGTTGAATTGAGTATCAGAGAATTTTATCGCCGGTACGGTGAAGATAAAATATCACTGGGCAGTGAAAACGGCCGCCGTATTCGTGAGCTCTGGACTGCCGCTTTGCGCGAAAAAATTGCACCTTTCAATATTGACTTCGGTATTTTGGCAGGTTTTGTGCCGCTGTCCAACATTACCGGGGACTTTCCATGTCTCAATGTACATCCCGGGGATTTGACCGTGGAACGCGATGGACGGCGACTATTTGTCGGTTTGCACGCGGTGCCTGCGGAATTGGCTGTCATCAATAATTTCAAAACAATCCGCAGCAGTGTCATTATCGCCCAGCCTTATACCGGGCAGGGGGGCGAAATGGATAGCGGCCCGATTTTAGGTATTTCCCCCGAATTGGAACTTGATCTGCAAGGTTTCAGCCATGTTCAATTAGTGGATATATACAACAATCGCCCGGCGAAAAAGCCGGCCGGCGGCTGGAACGACGCCCTGAGTAAAATAGCCGCCGCCAATCAGGAACGCTTAAAAGAAAAGGGCGACTGGATAGTCTTTCCTCAAGTCGTTAATGATTTCGCCGCCGGGAAATTTGCCCTGGAAGATGGAAATTTATATTTCAAAAAAGAAAAAACCTGGACTAGGGTCAATACTGTAGAGTATAAATAACTGGCAAATAATTGAATCTGTTGTATATTGTTTCGCACAGTTTTAATATCGAGGATGATAAAAAATGCCTTTGAAACGAATAGCTAAGTTTTCAATAATCGCAATTGCCGCTATTGCCTGCGTGCTGACTGGCGCGTATTGCTATTTCTTTTTTGTATATATGCCGACCCACTTTCAAAAAAATATTTTGCCGTCCTTAATGCGGGATGCCGGTATCAGCGGATTTTCCGGCAAAGTAAAAAGCGCGGGAGCGTCTGGTGCTAACCTTGGGGAGTTATGTATCGGCGATCCTGAAAATCCCGCGCTTAAAGTAAGTTCGGTTATGATAAAATATCGTTTTCAAAATATTTTTATGCCTCGCAAGCCGGATATAACCAGTCTTGAATTCAACGGGCTTGAATTAATTTGCCGGGTGAAAGACAAGCGCTTTGAAATAAATAATATTGATATTGAAAAATTTATTGAGCAGTTAAAGAAACATTTCAGCGGTAAGCACAAAAAAGCTATAGGTTCATGGGGAAATACTAAACTTAAAATTACTGACGGCTTAATGCACCTTGACTGGAACGGAACCAGACTGCTTTTGCCTTTTGAACTGCTTTTTAACCCTGAACAACAAAACTGGGAAATATTTACCGCGGATTTGAAATTAAGCCTGCGTGAACATCCGATTAAAGCCGAATTGCTGGTTGACTTAAAAAAACAAACTACTGAAATTAAGTTTAATGCCCGTACTGAAATGAAAAAAATGCTGAATTTGATAGAAAAATCAAAACAGTTGACAGCTTTATCTGAACTGAAATTAGCAGGATTGGTCGATGTGAAGGGAAATGTCAGCTTTGGTTTTTCTCCCTGGACAATAAAGAAATTAATGGTCAGTGCTGCTTCAAAAAATTGTGAAATACATTATGGCACTTTATCAATACGTAATAAACAACGTCTGTCGGGACAGAAAATCCCCCTTGCAATCAGCGTGAGTTCTAATGGTAAGGAGTTTATTTGGAAATTGAAGAGCGGGCTGGTGAAAAGCCCCGTCGCGGTATATGTGCGTGAATTGTCATGTTTCGTGTCGCAGCTTAAAGGAAAGGTCTTGCGCTTCGCGGGTGAATTCGAATTCGATCTTGCCAGGCTTAGATTGTATAATATTAAAAATGCGGGCGAAATAAATCTGGTTAGAAAAATGACTGGAAGATTTAATCGAATTACAAAAAATTGGCAGTTACAGACTGCCGAGTCCGGCAGTCACGCCAGAAAAACCCCTGTTAAATCGATTGTAACTTGCGGCGATACAAAAATTTTCGCAGATATCAGCGAGTTGGGATTCAAAGGTAGAGGATGCGGACAGAACGGTAATCTAGCGGTAAAAATGTTGATAAAAGAAATTTCCGCTACTGGAAGCCAAAATGCTTTTTTCTGTAATAATGTTGAATTAGATTCTAATTTTCAGCTTATTCCCGCTTCAAATGGCAAAATGCGAATCAAGAAGAATCATTTTAAATTTGTAACGCCTGAACTTTTCAGTTCTTCGCTTGAGCGTCAGGTAAAAATAAAGGACCTTACAATTAACGGCAGTAATTCTTTTGATGGATTCAAAATGAATGGTTTTGAATTTACCGCCGATAGCGAAGATATAAAGATCAAACAAAACCATGATTTATTGACCGGGAAAAATAACAAGCTGACATTTGACGGGGTGTTTCAAAAGAGCAAAAAAACATGGGAATTGGCAATCACCACCAGCTCTGCCGGTATAGTGGGAAAACACAAAAACAATGATTTCAGTTTGCGGAACGCGCAAAGCAAAAACTTTTTAAGTCTGGACGATCCACTGTTTAACTGGTCAATGAGCAGAAACTGTAATCTTCGTTTGAAATGTGATGCCGGAGAATACGGAAATGAAAAAGAGTATTTAAAATTTTCAGGATTTAATATTGGAACCGCTTTGATTCTTGATGCCAAAAAGCGCTGGCCGGAAAGAACTTTCAATTGCAAAATAGCTAAAGTGAATACGAAGTATCAGGATTCTTATGCTGCTGTTTCCAAACTTGAACTGGCAGGTCGTTCTGAAGGAGAACAATTAACGAGCAGCCTGGCGGCAAAATCAATATCTGTACAGCGGAATAATATAAAATATTTTGCCGAATTAATTAAATTTAATCTAACTGGAAAAACTTTTAATGAATTAATGTTGCCGAAATATTTACAGGCGGGTTTTGTGCTTCCGTCATTATTAGTTTCACGAGGGAAAGAGCAGGTGAAGATAGTCAATACTTCGCTGAAAGCGGATGCTTCTTTTTATAATGATAATAGTGATAAGAACTGGCACCGGTCTCTGAAAAATATAAACCTTGAACTTGTTCTTGGTAAAATTTCCGGGATATGGAAGGACATCAATATTTTGAGTACCAAAACCCGGATAAGCGCCAGGGCGGAAACAGGTTTGAAAAATTCCGTACTGTATTTTAAAAAATTAGATGCTGGAGTCAATGTTGAAAATACTGTCGCGTATAGCAAATCCTGGAAGCTTGCCAGCCGCGGGATTTCCGTAAATTCCACCACCAGCGGCACTATCGACTCTAAATTGATTTTAAAACCAAATATGAAGCTGCGTGATTTTTATATTTCTTCACGTGACACAAGCTTAAGCGTTCCTGAAGTGTCAATTGCCGCGGATCTGACTGGAGGCAAAGTTTCAGGAACAGTATCTTATGATAAAGCGACCTTTCAAAAAAACAAGAATCTGGTGTGCAGACAAATCTCAGTGCGTTTACCTTTCGGCGATGCTGCTGCCGAAGGTGAAATAGCTATCAACAAAATCGAACTGCGTAAACGAAACTTGGGGAAGGTCAGTGCTAAATTACAAATTAAAGATGATAATTTATTAATAAAAGGCAGTCATTTTTCAGAATTTTTTTCAAATGCCGGCATGTTTTTCAGCGGCAGAATGAAGCTTGACGCTTTTCCTGCCTGGGAAGGAGATTTCTCAGTTCCTGAATTTAAAGTGAAAAATGCCGGTAACGCTCGTATTATGTTTCCCGTACCAGGGCTTGACTTTGTTGGGAAAGTCACGATGGAAGGGCATTTGGAGGGGGATTTAGAGAAGTGTAAAGGTTCCGGCGTTGTTTCCGTAAAAGGTGGAAATTTGAGTTTTAATTCATGGAAACTGAGTGATGTAACAACGACCTGTACTTTTACTGATTTATTTAACGCGAAGAGTGCGGCGCGTCAGAAACTGCATTGCGGACAAGTGGAAAATGATTCGATTAAATTTTCAAATATGAAGCTTGAATTTCAGTCGCACGGTATGAAAAAACTGCAAGTCGAGCGTCTGTCCGTAGAATGGTTTGGAGGACGTTTAACCAGTCTGACTCCATTCAGCATAGAGAATAATAATTCGATTCCCGGGAAAGTTAATTTCTTAAGCTCTAAAATTACTTTGTCGCCATTTCTGGATTATCTGGGAGTAAAGGGCTTTGCGACAGATGCGTTTGTCGGAGGAATCATACCTTTTTCGGTCAAGGATAATAAAGTCTTAATTTCCGGCGCGTTTTTAGCTACCAGCGCCAGCAGACGAGGCTTTTTGTGTATGAACGACGATTGGAGTAAATATATTGAGGCTGGTGCTGATGAGTCGCGGACAAACCGGAAAAAATTTACGGCGGCGGCACTCAAGCGTTTTAATTACAACTGGATACGTTTAAACGTTACGACTACGCCGGAAATGTCCAGTGTTGACCTTAGTATAGATGGTTATCCGGCTAAAGCCGTTCCATTCAAATACGATATTAAAAAAGCTTTGTTCGAGCCTGTTTCCGCTGATGAACCGGGCTTGAATAATGATATGACAATAGAAACAAAATTTATAATACCGGGGAAGGTTCCTCTACAAAACAAAAAGGTTTTAAAATGATTCTGGATTTATGTGAGAATTGGGCTGATTACGCTTGCGGTAAAGAAGAAGTATGGGCGGAAGCCTTTGGTTTTTTAGCTTCTCTGAAACCGGATTGCGAAGACGGAAAGTATGAAATTACGGGTGATGATATGTTTGCGCTGGTTCAATCTTATGATACTAAAGATATAACGGACTGCAAGCTTGAGGCCCACCATGAATTTATTGACATTCAAACTTTGCTCGTTGGAAGCGAACGTATGTTTTACAGCGCGGTTAACCCGCTCGAAGTCTGCGATGAATATAGTGCGGATAATGACGCCGCTTTCTACACATACGAGGCGGATAAAGCTGTTGAATATGCTTTGACTCCCGGAGTTTTTACAATTTTCTTTCCAAACGAAGGACACATGCCGGGAATAGCCTTGAAGTCCGGTTCCGCGCCGGTTAAAAAAGTGGTTATAAAAATAGCCGCGAAGCTGTTGAAGTAAGCATTCAGGTGATTATTGTCAATAAAAAAGTAGTCACAGGAGCAGCTTGCTCCGTGACAGAGACTCCTGGTTGACTAAAGTTATTGACTTTGTCGAGCACAAAGGTCGCGGTGCAAGGCTGCACTTGCAACTGCTCAGTTGCTGGAAATGAAAAATGGGGGGCGCAAGCGTAAGCTCACTTTGCGAAGGCTGAGACTGAGCGCAGCGAAAGTCAACATTACTCGAAATAGTTAATTCTTAGAAGTTATGGGATGATAGTGTTGGGTGTGCTGATGATATAATGTTAAGCTGAAATTTAATCGTATAGTAAGTTGTTATTTTGAAGTTGTCAGTGTGAAAATTAAAAATTGATGCGAAGCATCTTTGGACTGCGCAACCCCTGTTGCGCTTTAAAATTTGCGAGTGTTCGTTTGTGGCGTGAAGATTAGAACCGGCGGAGGACCGCCGCAGTCCAAAGAGCCTAGCGGCTCAGGGAAAAAGTCCCGGCGAAGCCGGTTAAGTTCAACAAGCGCAATCTGCGGCTCGACAGAGT
>DAOWBJ010000232.1 GCA_030634125.1 Victivallales bacterium | reverse complement strand
CATTAGACCCAGTCCACTCTCGAAAAGAGAGGCTTTTAAAAAAGAGCAGGGCGATTTTTTAAAAGATGCGAACGCTCGAGTTGTCAATAACTAAATCTTTCCCGCGCGAGTGCAGCCTTGCACTGCAGCCTCGCAAGGTTTCAGACAGTGAAGCACCAATAAAAGTCTCTGTCGCGGAGCAAGGCTGCTCCTGCAATTACTTTTTGCAAGCATGTTTTATTTTCTATGACTGTGATAAATTATATCAAAAAAGAAAGCTGAAAATTATTTTGTAGATTCAAGGTATTGTAATTATTGCTTTTAGCGTTTAAGTTACAATAAAGAGGTCAGGCATAAATGTTTGAACGGCTGAGACAGCCGTTACTTGTAAAATGTAAATAAACAATAAATGATGTAGTCACCCCTGTCTCAGGGGTGGGGAACGCTTGTTTGGTAAATTATATAAAATCAAGAAAAACATTGGAAATGACCCTATACCTGAAATTCACCTTCTTCGCGGAGGTGATTCAGGGCTACTGCCGCTCCGGCGTAATATCCTATTTCCCTTTGTAATTCGCTGCATACGATCTCGCAGGCTTCGTAGGTTTCTTTCCAGGCGAAACGTGGAACGTATTTTAGGACGGGCTCCATGAAAAGATCTCCCGCCGCCCATGCGATTGTGCCGAGAATGATTTTTTCGGGATTTAACATATTCAACAGCATGCCGTAAGCTTGAGCGTTGCGCAGACAGATTTCGTCCCAAAGCGCAACCGCGTAATCGTTGCCGGCCCTGACCGCTTTTTCGAGGGCGATTAAATCAACATCTTCGAGTTTTCCACCAGCTAATTTAATAATCGGGTGATTGGGCTGATCGGCGAGTTCGCGCTGTATGCGTTTGGCGGTGGCGACTCCGCCGCAATAAGCCTCGTAGCAGCCCTTCAAGCCGCAAGGACAATCCGGTCCGTCGATAGTCAATACCATGTGCCCTATTTCCCCGGCGTGGTAACTCGCGCCCTGAACAAGCTTTCCGTTAGCGATGATTCCGCCGCCGATACCGGTGCTCATGGTTAAATAAATGATATCTTTCGCGCCTTTGCCCGCGCCGAAAAACCATTCGGCTAAAACTCCGGCGTTGGCGTCATTGTCAAAGTACGTTTTTATTCCGAAATGCTCTGAAAGATATTGTTTGATCGGAACATTGCGCCAGTTTTGATTATTGGTCGGGGCGGTCAGGATTCCGTTTGGAATATCGGCAGGACACGGCGCGGAAATTCCAATCGCGCGGACGTCGTCCTTAGTCAAGCCGTTTTCAGCGATTAATTTCATGCCTTCTTCTACCATTTGAGGTAAAATATCTTCAGGTTTGGTATCTTTGTTTTCGATACGAGCCTGTCCGAGCAGTTTGCCGTCACTGCGGACAAGACCAACTCCCAGCTTGGTGCCGCCGATGTCATAACCGAGTACTGTAAAAATATCTTTCATTAAAGTCTCTCTTTTTTTGTATATATATTTGTAATATCAGTCTAGAGAATATACTCTGATAATACAGATATTAAAGTGCTGTTTCTCAAAAAAATGGAGGCAAATGAATGTTAACAAGTTTTAATAGTGTAATTGCGGCTCAAGGCGTGGGTTATGCCTTTTCTCATAGTGATATTGTCGGACAATCTATTGTGATCTTTCTGTTGTTTGCTTCGATTTTCACCTGGACCATCATGCTTGACAAAGGACTTGCCCTGCACCGGGCGGTAAAACTTTCAGAATATTTGATTTCATTCACCCGAAGCAGCAAAACTATTTTTGGTCTTTACCGGAGCGCGAAAGACAATCCTTCGCCGATTGCGCAGGTTTATATGGCAGGCGCTAACAGGCTGATGGAATTTCAGTCGCTCACCCGCGAGCAGGTTTCAATGATGCAGACTCAGGGAAGTTTAGCGCAAACAAAATTGACGCAATCACAAATCTCCGCAATTCGAACCGCGCTCGAACGCGAAGTAGCCGATCAGATTATGACCCTGGAAAAACGTATCGGAGTGCTTGGCACCGCTGTCAGCGTCAGTCCATTTTTCGGTTTGTTCGGAACGGTTTGGGGGATAATGATGGCATTTACCGCGGTGGCGGCTCACGGCAGCGCCAATATCGGAGCTCTGGCTCCGGGGGTAAGCGGAGCCTTGTTGACGACGGTTGTCGGGCTGGTGGTGGCAATACCTTCTCTCATCGGCTATAACCTTTTGACTGTAACTATTCGTAAATTAACCGTTTATATGGATAATTTCACAGAGGATTTTATCGCCAAAGTAAAACTCGAACAACTCGAAATTGATAACCAGGAGCTATGAGCAGTGAGCCGTAGAAAAAGAAGATCACAACTGGATACAATTGATGAAATCAATATGACCCCATTGATGGATTTGACTTTTCTGCTGTTGATTATTTTTATGATCGCCACGCCGCTGCTGGAATACTCTATCGACGTTTCACCGCCGAAAATGAATGCGGATAAGATTGAAGATAAAAAATCTGAAACCGTTAATTTACTGGCAAATGGTCAAATTAATTACAGGGGTCAAATCGTCAGCCGCGACAATTTGTTTAAAATTTTAAAGAATTTAAAGGAAACATCTCCCGGAACAATGCTTTTTTTGCGGGCGGACGGCGATATTGCCTACCGCAAAGTCATTGCCTTGATGAAAGAAATCAAAAATTCCGGTTTTTCAAATATTTCATTGATAACAGCTTCAGAAAGCAAATAAAATATGAAAGGAAAATTTCACAAACAGAACGAAGCCAAAGCAGCTCTGGTTGATCTGCGTACGCGCAAGAAAATTTTTCATACCGTATTGATTACGCACGTTGTGATAATTTCAATGATTATAGTTTGGGGATTCGCTGTTGATTTTTTCAAACCAAAACGCCCCAAAAGTATTACTGTATCGCTTTACACACCTCCAGAAACTTCTGGAACACCACCAGCATACACGCCGCCAAAGACAAAAACTAAAGCCGCGGCAAAAAAAACTCCCAAAAAGAAAGTTATTAAAAAACCTAAGAAAAAGTGGAAGCCAGCTAAAAAAATAAAGGTCTCCAAAGATTTAGTTTACGTCAAGCCCGTAAAAACACGCCCCCGGATAAAGCCGATGGACAAGCAAAAACTATTAAATTATCTCAAACAAAACCGCGTAAAAATACGTTCCAATACGCAAAATACAGGAATTGCCCAAAAATACGAAAACAGTGTCGGAGCCTATCTTTATCAATTATGGGACACGCCCGATAAAAGTATTTTAAGCGGCAAACACCCCGAAGTAAAAATCCAATTAAACATCGCCGCCAACGGACAGCTCTTAAATGCAAGAATATTAAAACCCAGCGGAATAACCGCAATGGATAAATCCATCCAAAAACTCCTCCAAAAAATAAAGTATCTACCAGTTCCAAGCAACGGAGCCCAAAAAATAACCCTGATACTGGAAGTTATAGAATGAAAAGCCTCAGCGTTTCGCCGCCAAGCAAGCTTGGGTTTTATATGACCTGGCTTACATACTGCAATCCTAACTTTCACGAAAAAGTATATCCTAAAGAGGTCAGGCATAAATGCTTGAACGGCTGAGACAGCCGTTACTACATATAAAATGTAAACAATAAATGATGTAGTCACCCCTGTCTCAGGGGTGGGGAACGCTTGTATTGCTGAGACAACAGTGACATCGCGAACATGAACATGAAAATGTTAGATTTTAACATCATGTTATCAGCGCACCCATTTTTCTTCCAGTTGCTCAATTCTGTCTTCAAGTTCTAATAATGCTTTCATTATCGCGGCTTTCAACAAAT
>DAOWBJ010000312.1 GCA_030634125.1 Victivallales bacterium | reverse complement strand
TCGTCATGTGCGCTTCCCCCGCGAGCCATTCAAGGATATGGGAATATTTAGCAACAAGCTTGGCGGCCTGTGTATTGTAATATTGTCCGATTTCTCTAGTTTCTTTGCTGTTGCTTTCGGCAAATTCCATTGTTATTAAATAACTTAAAGAAGCTAATTCCTCTTGTCCGTTAGTAACCAGCGCACCGAATTGATTCAAGCTATCCATCACGGCGGTCGTCAAAATTTTGGACGCGGGGTATTGACCGCCGGGGAAGCCTTTACCAACCGAAACAAAATCCGGTTTGCATTTATATTCTTTAAACATGAACAATTCCGGCGACCACATACAGGATTGAATTTCATCAATCATTATTGGAATATTGTGCTTCCGGCACAAAGCATGAGCCGCGCTGACAAATTCCTGTGTCAATTTTATGCCGCCGTAATTCATCAAAACCAGTTCATGGAAAAATCCGGCTATTTTATACTCTTCTTTGTCATATTCTGTTACAGTTTCAGTAAAAAAATCAATGTCATTAATTTTTACCGGAACGACTTTGAAACATCCGGCAGCTTCAAGTTTTTCAGCGAATCCCGGCCACATGCCGCGCAACATTTGTGTAAGAATGGTAGTTCCGTGATAATTAGCCTGCTTGCCGCCAACATTGTCTGCCATAACTAAGAACACTGGAGTTTTTCCCGCGTATTTTGGTGTATCGTAAGTGCTGTCCAAACGGTAGAATCTAGCCAGCATCATCTTCAAAGAAGCTTCAACCGCCAGACTGCCGGTTTCCAGATTTGTCACGCGGTTAAGAACGTGTTCTTCTTTGGAAGCGAGAACTTTTTCAAGTCCCGTAATGTCATCTTTAGCCAAGCCATTGGCAACACGGATGAGTTCACGTTCGAGGATTCTGGTGATATAACCGCGCGTATTATTGTGCGTAACGTTACAGATACCAATTTTTTTGGCGTTTTCAATCAAACGGTATCCTGGAAAGTGATGTCCTAACGAAGCATGATAATGTTCGCTTTTGCCAATAAGATAAGCTTTACCATTTTCTCCAATCCTAATCGGACCTAGTCCGGCAAGCGGAGCCATTTCATTGTGTTGAGCTCCGGCAAAAGACGCGGTTGCCGCTCCCGTGTTGCTGTTTTGCAGACCATTGCATACTTTTGCGGAAACCTTACTCAACAGACCATCAAGCCTGTTTTGGAAACTTCCAGAGAAAAAATCAACTTTTTCATCGGCAATCGCTTCAAACTTAGCTTGTTCTTCACCTGTTAGAAAAGCCTGAGCTTCGCATACAGCGGAAATATATTCCGTTCCTAACAGGTCGCACAGTGATTTACAGATGGTTTTCATTTATATAAAATTTTCCTTATGCTAAGTCGGTTAATTAATTTCTTTTTATTATTATACTCTATTTTTTTGACTATGTCAACCGCTTTATGATTAAAACAATCAAAAAAGAACAAAAAAAGAACAAAATATATCTTGCAAGCTGTCTTTTTCGCACTATAATTTAAGAATAAACTAAGCTGAAACCAGGATTGCTTATGAACAAACAAAAATTAAGAGAAATAAAATTACTTGAATTACTCAAATCGCGCGAGCGTTTGGATGTGGCAACTGTAACTAAGGAACTGATAGTTTCAGAAGCTACAGCACGGCGTCTTTTTGCTAAGCTTGAGAAAGAAGCTAAATTATTGCGTATTCATGGCGGCATTCAAGTCGCGCCTGAACTCAGCAACGATTATTCTTTTCGTTTTTCAGCGGCGCAAAATCTCACGGAAAAAGAGGCTATCGGCAAAGCCGCGGCGGCAATGGTAAAAAGCGGATCGCGTTTATTTATGGACGCGGGAACCACAGTTTTGAAGATGGCGGAGGCTCAATCGTTTCGTTTGCAGACAGGTGAAATAAAAAATATTACGGTAATAACTAATTCTTTATCTTTTCTAACGAATTTGGCGGAACATTGTGATGTGATTCTGCTTGGCGGTAAGTTGAGGGCGGGACGGCATGATGTTTGTGGCTCTTTAACCCGTCAAAATTTAAAAAACTTTCATTTTGATCAAGTATTTTTTGGTGTTGATGCTATTTCCATGGATGGCGAATTAATGACTACTGATATAGAAACAGCTGAAATAAATTCATTATTCATCGAGCAGTCAAAAGAAAGTTATATTTTATCCGACAGCACAAAATTCAACAAAACGTCATTGCTTACTTTTGGAAACCTGAACAAGATCACTGCTTTAATAACGGACAAAAGTATCCCAAAATCGCAAATCAAAGCATTCGAAAAACTCGGCACCAAAGTTATTATATCTTACCTGAATCCGTGAAAGAATTTCCGGATTCCATTTTTTGTTAATTGATTGACTGAAAATCAGCCAATTTACTTGACTTTAGTAGCCTGTTTTCGTTACAATCGACACCTTTTTCTATTTTTATTTGTTTGGCGCCGATTTCAACATTTTGACTGCAAAAATCCCAATTTTTTATACATTTTTCCTATAGGCATAGCTCCTCCTTGAGGTTAAATTATTGTTTAGCAATACATTATGTGTAATTGTCGAAAAACGTCGAACCATGGACAATGCCTCCCTAATTTTAAAAATATTGATCCGGAATGCCGGGTTCTCTTGCATGCGATGTAAATCAAATCTTGTATGACCGAACGTAATCTCCTGCGCTGAATTTTGAACTTGCGTGGCAATGCGTCTTTCATTTTTAAAGCGG
>DAOWBJ010000020.1 GCA_030634125.1 Victivallales bacterium | reverse complement strand
GCACCAACCCCGAACGGGGTTGAACAACTGAACGTAACAAGCTGCTTATTCAACCCCGCCGGGGTTGATGTTTTGGGAATGCGAATATCCCACGGGTTTTACCCGCGGCTATTTAAATATAACCCCATTGGGGTAATTTAACAGATATATAATTTTACCGCTGGGGAGAAAATGAAAAAAGAGAACAGCCTTCAATTATTTCAAGAACAGAGTGTGAGAACTCATTGGGATGAAGAACAGGAAAAATGGTTTTTTTCTGTACAGGATATAGTAAAAATTTTATCAGAAAGCAATGATGTAAAACAGTATATTAAAAAAATGCGAAGTCGTAATTCTGAATTGGACTCCAACTGGGGTACAATTTGTACCCCGGTTATAATGATAGCCGCAGACGGGAAAATGCGTAAAATACAAGCAGCTGATACAGAAGGTATTTTAAGAATTATTCAATCTATTCCGTCACCTAAGAAAAAACAACCCGATGGGTTAGAAGAAAACAAAGATATTGCCCGAAAAGGAGGCAACGCCGCAAAACAAGCCAGACTCGAAATTGAAAAACAAACTGGTGAATCCATTGTAAACCCCGAAAGAGCGAATTTAATTTAATTGAAAATAAAAAAAGGGAGTTGAGGGAAAAATGAAAAAGTTGAATTTACTTGTTTTTTTGATTCTGTCCTGTTCTTTATTCTGTGCCGCGCAAAATCCTCCGAAGCTGCTTGCATGGTATAAACTTGACGGCAACTTTAAGGATTCCTCGGGTAATAACAGGCATCTTACGCCTTTGTCTAAAGCAAATATCTTTTCTGACGCTCCGCAGATTATTGGAGCAAAAAATTTATGTTTTGGTCCGACCGCTGTTAAAAAAGCGAAATACGGGGCGGTTGGTCCCGTGCTGCCGCTGGATAATAAAAAAGGTTTTACTATTTCCGGCTTTGTCCGCTTGCCGAACGGCAATTCATATGGCGGACGTTTTTTCGGTTGCGGTACGGATGAGAAAAAATCTCCTGGCGCTTTGGTTTTTTCGTCCTGGGGAATAGTTAATTCAAAAGTCGGCAAAAACAAGCCCCACAGTTACCAGCGTATGGCGGATAAGCAATGGCATCATTACGCAATTGTTGTGCCTCCGCAAAGTTCCGCGAATAAATACAGCGTTTATTTTGACGGTCAAAAAGCTTATGCAACCGACATGGAATACCTTAGTGATTACGGAAAATTTCTTATCGGTATAATTAATATTACACAGGATTACGGCATACGTATAGATGAGGTTAAAGTTTTTGACGGAGCCTTGAACGCTCAGCAGATCGAGAAAGAGTCCCGGAAAGGCGGACTTAAATTAACGACTGAACAATGGGAATTTTATAATAAGAAACTTGTCAAAGATTTATGGAAACGGAAAATTACAATCGGTCCTGTGCAGAGAGTTTTTCCTGATAAACCGGTTCCGGTCAAAGGTAAGCTGAAGATTCATTTTATCACCAAAGACTGGATTTGCGTAGTCGGTAACTACAATGATTTTATGCGGACGCGGGTAAAAAAAGAATGCGGCGCGTTTTTGAAAAAACTTGATACTGGAGAAATAAAAGAAAAAGAGTGGTCTTATAATTTTTATTACGATTTCAACACAGTTAATGTAATAGCTTCATACCGTCCTGGAATAAAAAAGAATTTTGAAAATCCTGATTATTTCTCCCTGACAGATTCGGCAAAACAGAAAGCAAAATTTGTTAAAAACGCTTACTGGATCAACGCTGTCGGGCAGATGCGGGTTCCGAAAGCAAACGGTGAATGGAAAATGACTGAAGCCGCGGCGGTGGCGCATTTTGCGTATTTTAAGCTGGATAAACCTTTGCGGCAGGGTGAAAGATACACCCTTGAGACAAAAAACGGCGAAAAAGTGGAATTTCTTTACGATGAAAGCAAAATGATTTCCCGAACTATTAAAGTTAATCAAATAGGTTATTTGCCTATTGCCGGGCGCAAGATCGCTTATCTCGGCATGTGGCTTGCCGCGGAAGGCCCGTTAAAGCTGGACAAATGGTTTGGCAAAAAATTCTATATCATAAACGCAAAAGATGATACCGTCGCTTATAGCGGCAAAATCTTCCTGCGGATGAATGAGCAATATTATACCGGCGACGACAAACACATTCCTTTGAACGGGGAACAGGTCTGCGAAATGGATTTTTCAGATTTCAACAAACCGGGGAAATATTATATTTGTGTTCCCGGCATTGGGCGTTCCTGGGATTTTGAAGTCAGTAACAACGCGATAGGCAGAGCATTTTATATGCATATCCGTGGATTGTATCACCAACGCTCCGGGATCGCTAAAAAACCGCCGTATACCAACTGGGTAATGGGATCGGATCACATGGAAAGCTGGGTATCGCGTTTTTCGCCGGAAGATGCTGATTACAGCCCGAGCGGCAAAGATTACGGTTATCTCGATCAATTCGGCAAGCCGGTCAAGATAGATCACTTTACGGTGATTTACGAGAACAAGACAGACGTCAAGCTGCCGGATGTCCGCGGCGGCTGGTGGGATGCCGGAGATTTTGACCGGCGGACATATCATTTTCAGATTGTTCAGGATTTGTTGTCCGCGTATTTTATGTTTCCTGAGAAATTCAGTGACGGGCAGCAGCATATACCTGAATCCGGTAACGGCATTCCTGATATTATTGATGAAGCCGCGTGGGGTGTGGAAGTATGGCGGCGGGCACAGCGCAAGGACGGCGGCGTCGGCTGCTGGCTGGAAGCTACCAGCCATCCCAAAGAGGATAACCCTTCGAAAGATAAACAGCGTTATTATGCCGCGCTGCCGACTCGTCACAGCACTATTCAATATTCCGCGCATGCTGCTCTGCTGGCGCGGGCTTATCTCAAGACCGGCGCCAAGGCTAAAGCAACGCTGTTCACAAATTCAGCAATTAGAGCATTCCGTTATGCCGTTGATCCTAAGAATGAGGTTAAATACAGTTGGAAACACGATCTTGGCGGTGGAAAAACCGCGAATTACAGTTATGTGGAACCGCCTGATATACCACCTGAAATGGTTTTTAAAGCCGCGTTGAATCTTTACGAGCTCAGCAATGATGAATATTACAAACAATTTTTAACTAAGAAAAGATTTGAATATCTGATTTCACAACTCATGTATCCGCTGAATCCATTTTTCCTGACGGAAATATTATCTTCAAGAGATTTTTTCAGTTTCACGGCAAAATACAAAAGTGTTGTTATGGGCGAAGCTGAAAAATGGCGTGGTTATCAGGAAAAACTTGCCTACCGCAACTTGAATTTTCCGACAAATCACCCGTTTTTCAAGACCTTGTCCTGGGGCAACGCGATTCCTTTCAAAAAAGGACGTTTATTTATAATGGCGTACAGAATCTCCGGCAGATATGCGTACCGCGACGCGGCTTTGCTGTTAAATGACTGGATTCACGGCTGTAATCCGATGGGACGTTCACTAACGACCGGGACGGGCAAAAATTCCCCTGTCAGGATTTTGTCATTACCTTCTTATACGGATGGAATCCTTCCGCCGCTGCCGGGCATAACACCTTATACATATACCTTTTATGTAGCCTATAAAGCATATGAAATGGTTTTTGCTCTGCGTTATAAGCCGCGTCCCGATCATTATTTCAATGGTGTGAATATCAGTCTTTTGCCTACAGCTTTGAGCAAAGGAAAAATGCTTAGCTACGAAGAGACCGGCGCGATTATGGATAAAGTTTATCCGGTCTGGCGGCGTTTTGCCAATATTGAAAGATATTCCGTACCGCAGAATGAATTTACCGTGTGGGAGACTGTTAGTCCCTGCGCCGCGGCTCTTGCCTGTCTGCTGCCTGACAACTGGAAGCCGCCAGCCGAATGGAAAGATGAAGTGCCTGTCAAAACTCTTGATGAGATGGAAGGTTATCTTTTTCAGCCGTAAAGGATAATTTTAAATATTTCTTGTAATAATTTCGATAAGTTCTTCTTTTTTGTATGGCTTAGCGATAAAGTCATCGAACTTTGCGTCTTTGTATTGTTTGACGTCTTCTTGAAGTACATGTGCAGTTTGCGCGACGCATTTGATCTTTTCTTCAGGGAACTTATTTTTCAGCCACTTAATGCATTCAAATCCGTCTGCGTCCGGCAGTGCTATGTCCATTAATACTACTTTCGGAACAAAACCTTGATTGCATATCTCCTGCATCTGCGAAAAAGATTCAGCTATTTTATAATTCATCCCGGATTCATCCAATATCTCTTTCAAGTACAAAATAGAAATATCATTGTCTTCAACAACCAAAACATTAACTGGAGATTTCGGAACTGTCTTTTCTTTTTTTAACTTGCTTTTCAGGGCATGATCATGGCTTATTTTGACCGGGAAAGAGAAAGACATCGTTGTTCCTTTATTTAGTTCACTTTCAATGTTCAGGGAAGATCCCAGGTTTTTCAGGATTCTTGAAACGATTGTCAAGCCGAGTCCGATACCTCCATATTTTCTGGTTGACGACTGATCAACTTGTGTGAACGGCTTTAATATTTTATCCTTCATTTCATCAGGAATTCCAATTCCTGTATCTTTAATTTTAATCAATAAATTTTCGTCTTTATAATCAGCTTTAACCGCAACGCCATCACTATTGGTAAACTTTATCGCGTTTCCAACAAGGTTGAATACAACTTGCCTGAACTGGCGTTTAGCGGCAATTACCGCAAGTGGTAAGTTTTCATGTTTAAATGTCAAGCTGATATTTTTTTCTTTAACTTTGAAGTTGAAAATTTCAATACACTCCGCGATTAGTTGTTCAGGAGAAAACTTATCAAGTAATACATTTGTGTTTCCTGATTCAATGCTTGCCAGCTCTAGAATATCATTAATTAATTCATTTACATTTTTTCCGCATGAGCTTATTATGTCCAAATATTCAATAAGTTTATCACGATCTTGACAGTCGCCGCTGTGGAGTAAGGTGTTTTCCATGATTCCCGAAAAACCAATTATTCCGTTCAGCGGGGTTCTTATTTCATGTGACATGGTAGCGAGGAATTCACTTTTGGAACGATTGGCCTCCTCGGCCTTAGCTAAAGCGTTTTTTAGATCCTGTTCAGCTTTTTTGTGTTCAGTTATATCCTGAAACCCTCCGAGCATTCTGACTGTTTTTCCGTTTTTGCGAATCACCTTGCTGGATGTGTGAATTGTGATTTTTCGTCCTTTGGCTGTAATAATATCCAGCTCCAAGTCAAACTCTTTCCCTAAGTTTATGGCATCATCAATTGCTTTTTTAATAATTGGAACGGATTCCGGTGTATAAAATTTTATAGTGCCTTCAATTGTCGGGGTGTACTCTTCGGGAGTGGTTTCATGAATCCGATAATTTTCTTCTGTCCAACTGTGAGTATTCTTCTCAAAGTCAATTTCCCAACCGCCGACTCCAGCTACTGTTTGAATCTCATCAAGCAGATTTTTCGTTCTTTCCAGATCATCCTCATGCTTTTTCCGCTTGGTAATATCAGTCAGTGCTCCTACAATCGAAATTGTTTTTCCATCCCTGACTACAGGTGACTCTCGAACTTCCACCCATATTTTCTTGCCGCTTTTATGTACTAATTCAACATTGTAAACGCGTGACGGCCTGCCTGTTTTTATTGCTTTTTCAGTATATTCAAATGCAATCTGATTTAATGGATTATCAGATGTAAGGTCCATCCACTTAACCATAGCTTCTTCCTGAGTATAGCCCAAAATATCCTTTACTTGCGGACTAACATAAGTGAGTACATGATCTGGCGTATGAGAATAAAACATATTTATTCCGTGCTCAAAAATATTTCTAAATTGTTCTTCATTTTTTAATAGCTCTTCCTGCATCCTGTATTCATCAGTTACATCCCGGAATACTAATACTACGCCTATAATGATTCCGCTTTTATCTCTTATGGGAGAGCCCGAGTCAGATATTTGATATTTTGTTCCATCTTTTGCAAGCAGCATAGTGTGATTCGCCAAACCGACTATATGTCCGGTAGAGATTACTTTTGCGACTGCATTCTCTACTGTTTTAAGAGTTTGCGCGTTAATGATATTAAAAATTTTACTCAAAGGTTTTCCTGATGCTTCAGATAATTTCCATCCGGTAAGCCTTTCGGATTCCGGATTCATGTCGGTAACTATTGCCTTTGTATCGGTTACAATGACCCCGTCTCCAATAGAGTTAAGAGTAATTCTGAGTTTTTCTTCGCTCTCTTTGAGGGCTTCCTGCACTTGTTTATTTTTAGTGATGTCTGTAAAGCTAACAACTATTTGACTCAGCTGCAGGTCTAAGTCAAATTCCGGAAATGCATTTACCCATAGCCATGCCAAATCATTTTTCGCGCGATTTATTCCAACTATATATCCAGTCAATGGATGAAGCGTGTGCAAAACCTGATTTACAGGATAATTATCCTCGGTCATCTTAGAACCATTTTCCATGACAAAGTGCCAGGCCGGGTCAATAGCTGTTTTGCCGTGCATCTGACTGGTTGAGAGTCCAAGCAGTTGAGACGCGCGAGGATTACTGAATATAACTCGCGTATCCGGGGCGTGGATTACAATTCCGGTTGATAAATTATTAAGGAGGGTACTGTATTGTTTTTCTCTTTCAATTAGAGTATTTTCAGCTTTGATTTTAGATTCTTTATCTAACAACAGGTAAATTACCATAAAAGACACAGAAGGATATACTATCATTACTGGTATGGTTATTGATTCGAGAATTTTTAATGCTATATCGAGTGGAAGGGTGAACATGCATAAAAGCATCGCAACATGAACAATTAATCCAAAGAGATAAACATACAACGGCTTAATCGTTGCTGGATATTTATTTCTTAAATAGTAATACCCGACGCCGATTCCCCCGGAGGCGAATATTATTAAAACTCCAGGCGTAGTACCTACCCCTCCATGACAAATTCGATAAGCAGCAGCAATTAGAACGCTCACCGCCGCGGTAATTGGACCGCCAAAAAGCCCGGCTACGCTAATTATAATAGATCTGGAATCAAAAATTAATCCCGGCATTAACTTGAGATGAAACATCATTACAATAACAGCAATCGCACCAAACAGCATTCCATTGAAGAGTTGTCTCATTATCTGGCGTTGACGAAATAAACGAAATATCCGTACGTAAGCAAATCCCATTGCTATTAACAATGTTGCATTGAATAAAATGTCTTGAAAATGCTCCATGACAGCCCCGGCGTTTTTCCATCCACAAATTATTATACACATCTAATGATTAGTTTAATATTCAAAAAGGGTAATTACAAGCTTATTTTTTAAAAAACCAGATTCTTATTGCTGCCCGGATTGTTTGAATACTACCCGAAAATCAAGACTCGCCCCCTGAATGCATCGAAAATATCTATATCTCCAATTGCGTCCCAATCAATACAGCCAGCTGTGATTATGTGCGGTTTAGCTCCGGGGCATGCATTCTTTGAGTAGCTTGCCGCTGCCGCAGGGACAGGGGGCTTCCATGCCGATTTTGCCTTGCTGGAGCATGTGCATTACCTGCCGGTGAATATGAGCTTGATGCTCTAATTCACGATTCTGCCTGATTTCATCAGCTAAGCTTTTGAAGCGCTCAATGGTATGCGAATAAAACATTTTCCAGCCGGCGCAGAGTTCTGAAACAGCTCGTGCGTCCTGTTTGTAGTCGGGACGGTTTTTGGGACAGCATCCGGCACAAAGTTCGAGCCATTGACATTCGCCGCATTGTTCGTCAGAAGCGCATTTGCGTTTTCCGAATTCTTCGTACAATGACGATTCAAGCATTTCCTCCCAGCTGTTTTCCATGATGTTCCCGAGCTTGAAGCGTGGTTCTACAAAGAAATCACAAGGGTATATATCGCCGTTGTATTCAACCACCAGATATTGACGACAGTCCCGTCCCGTATTGCAGGCGATTACTTGATGATCAACTAATTTGGTCAATATCGTGTCAAACAAGCGTACAGAAATATTATAGCGGTCATTTTTGTACCATTCGTCAAAAATTTGACATATAAACTTACCCCATTCTATTCCGCTGACGGCAAAAGGCGCGAGCTTGCCGTCAGGCATGTATTCAACACATTCGATATACTGGTGGAATTTGACGCCGAGGTTTTTCAAATAACGGTATATTCCCACAGGTCTTTTGACGTTGGCTTGATTTACCAGAGTGAGAATATTGAATTCGACGTTATTCCGTTCAAGTAATTTGATTGCGTCCATGACTTTGTGATGTGTACCTTTGCCGCCGACGTCGAAGCGGTTTTGGTCGTGAATTTTTGCCGGACCGTCTAAACTCAAACCGACCAGAAAATTATAGTCATGCAGGACTTTTGCCCAATCGTCATTCAGAAGTGTGCCGTTAGTCTGCAATGTATTCGTAACATTTTTGCCATTGCCATGCTTCTGCATTAATTTCAGCGCTTTTTTGAAAAAATCCAATCCCATAATGGTTGGTTCGCCGCCCTGCCACGAAAAAATATGATTGCGTATATCCAAATCAATGAATGATGAGACCATTTTTTTCAAAACCTCATCAGACATGCGATGCGTGCAGTGTCCGAAAATTTCTTCTTTTCTCAGGTAAAAACAGTATTCGCAGCGCAAATTGCAGTCAAAAGACGCCGGTTTTATAAGTAAGCTGAACTCTTTCATAATAATATTGTCTTGTTAGATAAAATTAATTTGCTTGATTATTTTTTGAAATGGTTATATATTTTAATTCTTTGTTAAGTTGTTTCACAAAAAATTGACAACCTGGATGGCGAAAGTCCCTTGAGCCGTTACATCCGGCTTATTTTATTTATGTACTCCAGCACATCATCTCTAAATTCAGGACGCTTTAAGGCAAACTCAATCGTTGATTTAATAAAATCCAGTTTGTTGCCGATGTCGTGGCGTTTGCCTTTGAACTTATAACCGTACATTGCCTGATCTTCGAGCATTAGACGCATTGCGTCTGTTAGTTGGATTTCATTGCCCTTGCCGCGCGGAGTTTTGGCTAGATAATCAAATATCTCCGGATTGAAAACATAACGGCTGGCGATAACCAGATTTGAAGGAGCTTCTTCGGGAGCTGGTTTTTCGACAAAAGCACCTACTTTATATAAAGTTTCATCGTCGGATTTGCCGTCAATCACGCCGTAACGTGAAGTTTTTTCCCAGGGAACTTCCTCAAGAGCGACAATAGATGAATTCGTTTGTTCATGCGCCGCGAGGAGTTGGGAAATGACTGGCTTGCCGTCAGAAGATAATACCGTATCACCCAGCAAAATTGCGAAAGGCTCATCACCGACAAAGTTTTTCGCGCACAAAACCGCGTCGCCTAAACCTTTTAATTCCTTCTGATAAACATAATGCAAATTCGCTAATTTGTTGATCCCGCGCAGTTCTTCGAGCAAGTCTGACTTGCCGTTTGCCTCAAGCCGCGCTTCAAGCCCGGCATCGGGATTGAAATGATCCTGGATCGCCATTTTGCCGGTGCTGACAATTATTAAAATATCGGTAATTCCCGCCGCCGCCGCCGCTTCTTCGATGACGTATTGTATCACCGGTTTATCAACCAGCGGAATCATTTCTTTTGGAACGGCCTTGGTGAACGGCAGAAACCGGGTTCCGAAACCAGCCGCCGGAATAACAGCTTTTCTAATCATTATTCTCTCCGCTTATTGAAAAGCTTCTTCTAGTGAAGTAACTATCTTCGGTTTAATAATTTGAATATCTTCAGCATTTAATTTATTCTTCAGGCTCTCAAACATTGCCTCATCCTCATAAGTGCCGATAATCGCACCGCCGGAACCAGTGAATTTCGCCGATGCTCCAGCGTTCCGCGCCAGATTAACCATTAATTTATTTTTAGGACTGATTGTAAAACAAACTTCCTCGCGCAAATCATAGTTGCGGTCAATGAGTTTATGCAATGCCTCAGAATCATGTCCGTTAATACTTTTATGCACTTCGTCAGTCAATTCCGCCCACTCTTTCATCGCCGCCAAGACTTCCGTCTTGCCGCTTTCATAATTCTCGCGGAGATGTCCATGCAGAATCTCTGAACCCTCCGAAAGATCAGTACGGAAGGCAATATACAGATTTAAAGATTCAGGTAATTCCATTTCTTTATATGAGCCGTAGCCGTATTCATTCATGTGGGCACGGTCAAAATCCATATAAACAGGAATATTGTAAGCTTGAGCAACACGATCCTGTAGACCAGCATCAATACCGAGTTCTTCTCTTTCCACCGCCAAAACCAGATTAGCTAAAATCGGTTTGGCTATTTTGACATTATAAAAGCGTTTCAAAGCTCGAATACACGCGGTAATAATCGCGGAAGACCCGGCTAAACCCAGTCTGTTGGGGATAGTAGTCTGATAACGGATCGTAAAATTACGGTCATCAAGCTTTATCGCGTTATGCTGGCAGTACTCATGAAATTTTTTAATAGTCGCCTTCAGCAGACGGATGCCGCCGTAATACCCGAACAAACCAACGTCCTCGGCTAGATGATCTATACTTTTGAAGCTGGAGTGGTCGCGCAATGAAGGAAGCAGATCGAGTTCAGGGCTTTCATAAAGTTGAACTTCCGCATGATAATTGCTGAAAACAAACGCAATAGTTTTGCCGAAATATCCATCAGAAGGATTACCTATCAAAGCTGCCCGTGGAAACGCCTTTGTCCTAATTATCATAAAATAGCCCCACTTTCATCTCGTAAGCACTTAAATTACATTAACATTAAAAGTAGTTACAATAGCATTTTATCACAAGTTTTCAACCTCCTATGCAAACAAGTCAACAAAAATGGATTTTATAAAAAAATAACCACTAAATATTTATTATTGCATTAACAAGTGTTGACAAAATGCACACAATGTACTATAATAAAACCATGAAAACATTCGATTGGAACGATGATAAAAATAAACAACTAAGATTAGAGCGGGGTGTTACATTTGAGGATGTGGTTTACCATCTAACTCATGGCGGCTTACTCGACGCCATTGAACATCCGAATCAAAAGCGTTATCTGGGACAGAAAATCTTTGTTGTTAACATAGAGGAATATGTTTATATTATTCCATTTGTTGAAGACGATAAATTGATTTTCCTTAAGACAATTATTCCCAGTAGGAAAATGACAAAACTATATTTAAGAGGTAATTCAAAATGAAACTGACTACAGAAGAAAAAGACCTGTTGGCTTCCGTTGAAAAGGGAGAGTGGCAACAAATCTCTGATTTCAAGAGTAAAGCAGCCCGCTATAAACAAGTCGCCGAAAATACCGTGCGGAAAAATAAGAGAGTTAATATAAGAATGACAGAGCGGGATTTCGTTCATTTTCAGAAAAAAGCTCTACAGGAGGGGCTACCTTATCAAACTCTCATATCCAGCATACTCCATAAGTATATCAATAATTATGGAACAACAAACACAAACAAATAAAGTCCCCTAAACTGGATTATGAATATGCTTCATCGCAAAATCAAAAAGAATTTGAAGAATGGAAAAAATTTAATGCAATAGAAAGTAGTATTTCTTATTCTTCTTTTTGCCCTTTTATAATTGAGTCAAAGCATTACAATGGTGATACAGCCTGGATGAAAGAATGCCATTTCTGGTTTTTTTGGGGCACTAGAGAATATAGACATGATATATAGTCTACATAGATTAATCCGCTTTTGCATGCTATGTTCATTGTACAGGATAAAAGAAAAATCTTGTCAATTGCGCAAGTTT
>DAOWBJ010000136.1 GCA_030634125.1 Victivallales bacterium | reverse complement strand
TTTTTATTATTAGTTATCAGTATTACAATGCTTGCCGGTTGTGTAGGATTGCCGCCGGGAAAAGCTCCGGATGGTTCTATTGTTAATCCCAAATTAGCGAAAAAAGAATATTCCAAGATCGGCGCTAAAAATTATATGCTTACATCTTTATCCATGTTTTGTCTGCAGAACTTCCCGCAAGGGGCAAAATTTCATGTTGATTTCAAAAATTTAAACAAAAAAGTAAAAAGCAGTTCTCTAGACGTTTTGTGTTCAGTTCGCGAATCAGTACCGATTCGTGTAGCTAATAAATCCGACGCAACTTACCGTGTGAACAGCGAAATAAATAAAGAAAATATTTGGTCGATGCGCTTAACCGAGCTTAAAACTAAGAAAGTTGTGTGGCTTGAACAACTGAAAATAGAAAAGGACAAATAGAAAATGATTTTAATTTCATGGAACGTCAACGGCATTCGTGCTGTAGAAAAAAAAGGTTTTATCGACTGGGCGAAAGACGGCGGAGCGGACATCTTGTGTCTGCAGGAAACTAAAGCGCATAAAGAACAGCTTTCCGAAAAACTTATAAATATTAACGGCTATAATTCCCATTGGAGTTCAGGCGAACGCAAAGGCTACAGCGGCGTCGCTAATTATTCTAAAATAGAGCATGAAACAACTGTAACCGGCTTTGACGGACATGAAAAATTTGATTGTGAGGGACGCATTCTGGCGAGCTATTTTGACGATATTGTTTTGTTGAATATTTATTTTCCGAACGGACGGCGGGACGATGAACGTTTGCAGTATAAACTGGATTTTTATGATGCTACTCTGGATTTTTGCGAAGAATTACGAAAACAGGGAAAATCCCTGATTATCTGCGGCGATTACAACACCGCGCATAACGCAATCGACCTCGCGCGTCCCAAAGCAAATGAAAAAACTTCCGGGTTCCTGCGTATTGAGCGTGACTGGATGGATAAGTTTGAGAATTTTGGCTATATCGATACTTTCCGCAAGCTTCACCCTGACACAACAGATGCGTATTCATGGTGGAGTTATCGTGCCGGAGCGCGTCCTGGAAACGTTGGCTGGAGGTTGGATTATTTTTATATAACCCCGGAACTTTTACCAAAACTTAAGCGAGCCGAGATTTTAAACGATGTTATGGGCTCGGATCATTGTCCGGTGCTTATTGAGATAGACATTTAAAGAGGTTTTTTTATGTCAAATGATGAAATTGCTTATCATGTGATAGTCGAAGGTCGTGTTACCGGCGTTTGTTTTCGCTGGGCGGCTCTGGATTATGCCAAGGATCTTTCCAGTCTGCGCGGTTACATCCGCAATTCTTCCTATGATCAAGTCGAAGCCGTCATTCAGGGCTCCGAGACTCATGTTGAACTAATGCTCAACTGGCTCCGGCACGGACCAAGTTCCGCCCGTGTAGATAATATCCAGATAAACCGCCAGCCAATCAGTGAAAGCCTGGAGACTTTCACCGTAAAGGCTTAAGTTTTTTAGTCCAAATCGCCTAAGCGGAGTCCTGCGGGCATTGCCGCGGGTTGCTCACAGGAGCTTTCCAGTTCGATGTATTTTTTCTCTTTACTGGATTTTTCAAACGCTTCCATTATTTCCAGGACATGGAATGCCAGCTCGCCGGAAGCACGGTGTTTGCGGTCTGTGGCGATAGCTTTTGCCATGTCCGCTACGCCGATACTGCGCATGTTTTCGGTGTATTGGTGAGTGATCGGGCAATCTGACCATTCAACAGTTTGCTGGTCTCCTGTCGCTACTCTTATTGGACCGCCGAAAGTATTTGGATTTGGAACTTCCAGCGAACCATGCGTACCATAGATTTCGATACATTTATGATTATGCGCCCAAACATCAAAGCTGGAAAGCAAAGTAATAATAGCACCGTTCTGGAATTCGATTGTACCTGAATAATGCGTTGGTACATCTACCGGGAGTTTTTCATAAGGATTCAAGCCCTGCTTGCCGGTAACGCGGTGTTCAAAACCTTTGCAGACCATGGCGCTGACACCTTTAGCCGGTCCCAGAAGATTGATTAGCGCGGTGATGTAGTAAACACCCAGGTCAAACATCGGACCGCCGCCGAGTTCGTAGAAAAACGCCGGAGCTTTGTGGTAATAGCGTTCAGGTCCACAACCCATGACAACCGCGGTTCCGCTGATTGGTTTGCCGATCCAGCCGTCTTCAATCAATTTACGGGCAGTTTGCTGTCCGCCGCCGAGGAAAGTGTCCGGCGCGCAGCCGACTTGTAAACCTTTAGCTTTTGCCAGTTCCAAAACCTTGCCGGCTTCTTCAGTGGAAATAGCTAAAGGTTTTTCGGCGTAAGCGTGTTTACCTGCTTCGAGTGTTTTGACCGCTATTTCGGCGTGAACTTTAGGTATTGTCAAGTTGATGACAATTTTTATTTCCTGGTCAGCGAGCAGTTCGTCAACTGTAAGAGCTTTGATTTTGAACTCTTCGGCTTTGTTCTTAGCCGTTTCCATATTGATATCGGCACAGGCAGTTACTTCGATATTGTCAAAAGTTTCTGAAGCCTTGAAATAAGCATCGCTTATTTGACCGCAGCCGATAACTCCGATTTTAGTTTTTGAAGACATTGTAATTCCCTTTATTTATTGCCTTTTGCCAGGCCGTTTTGAGTTAAATAATTGTAGCTTTTTTCGATAGCTTCAAACATATCAGTTTTGCAGGCGTCGAGTTCAACTACCAGCCATTGAGTTACATCGGGATCCATGGCTTCGAGGACATGCGGGAAGTTCATGACACCATCTCCAGATGCCAGCATAGTGCGCTCGGGGTTGAAATCACCATCTTTGATGTGCAGGAGAATTGTGCGGTTACTGAATTTTTTCAGCATTTCATAAGGATCTTCTTTGCCAAAATTAGCGCTCCAGTATGTATCGAGTTCGAATTTGATATTCGGGCAGTAGTCAATGTATGCTTCATAAGCAAGTCTGCCGTCCGGGAGACGGAAAAATTCAGATTCGTGGTTGTGCTGAAAAAGAGTAATTCCACTTTCCGCGAGTTTTGCCTGCATAGGATTTACTTTATCAGCAAGTTTTTTGATTGAATCAAGGTCTTTGAATTCATCCCGTCCATAACCGCAGGCTACCTTATCAATACCGAGAATTCCGGCTACTTCGATAACTTCATTTATATTTTCCGGGTTGCACCAAGGACTGTGAGAACTGGATACTTCCATGCCGAGATCAGTGACTATCTTTTTGAATTCAGCAGGACTTAAGTCCCAAAAACCAGCAGGTTCTACACCAGCGTAACCGATGTCGGCTAATCTTTTGAGTACTGCGGTGAAATCTTTTTCGGCTTCGGCTCTGAGCGAATACAACTGAACTGATAGAGGTTTCATCTTTTTGTCCTTGTTTTTTTGATTTTATTTTGACTTTGCTAAAAAATATTGTATAATTTACATTATACTGTAGCAAATTTTAAAATCAATTGACTAAAACTATTTTATTTTGACTGGAGTTATAATATTATGGATTATTTTGAAAACTTGATAAAGTTAGAGCGGGTGGCATATTTTCAGGCGCCGGAAGTAGATAAAGTAAATCCCTTTCCTATCCCAAAGGGCTTTGAATTTGTAGAAATTCTTGTTGGCGGGAAAATATTTTTTAACATTGACGGCGAGATACAGGAATGTCGAAAAGGAACCATTTTCTGGCATATTGAGGGAGATTATACTTTAAGCAATACAGATAAGAATGACCCCTACCGCTGCATGGTTTTTGCTTTTAAAGTCAAGCAGTGTAAGCGTCCGGTTCCGCGTGTAACTTACTGGGAAGACCTGGAAGGTCTGGATAAATTCACAGCAGAGGCGGTGAGTTGCTTTCATAATAAAGATTTCAACCATCAGATTATGGGGGCATATTTTTACAGCCAGATCTACTGGCAGGCGTATAAATCTTTGCGGCGTCCTGTTGGAACAGAATACCCGCGGTCATTATGCAAAGCGGTAAAATATATAGAACATTATCTGGATTCCGATTTGACGGTAGAGGATATTGCGCACGAAGCGGACGTAAGTAAACCATATCTGTTTGCGCTTTTTCAAAAACATTTAAATTGCAGTCCGCATAAATATTTAACCATCTGTCGGCTCAACCGGTCAAAAACAATGTTGTCCGGGACTCAGCAGTCTATCAAGGAAATAGCCTCAACTTGCGGTTTTGAATCAATAGAATGTTTTTACCGTTCTTTCAAAAAACATTCAGGGACAACCCCCGCCGCATACCGAATAAAATATTCCCCGTACCCGCGGGTGCTCCATGATTAAAAAATATACGGCAAAAAGTTGATATTAACCTTTGGCATGCTTAATTAGAGAGTAGAGGAATTAACTAACAGGAAGGTCTTTTCAGCATGACTAAGCTTAAAAACATTTTAGAAAATATTGAGGTAAACGGCTGGCAGGATATTTCCGGATTTCTTGATTCAATAGAATTAGCACCTGAATCTGTACCTGTGTCAGGCGGCAGGGAATTTTCATCTTTGCTGTCTGCGGGTGCGGCATTTGTTACTTATGATTTTGGTATCGACGGAGTGTCAATTGAAATTTTTAAATACGCTGAGTGCCTGGAACACATCCTGCCCGGTATCCCGCTGCATTTTATTGGCGGGGATTTTCACGAAAAAGCCGATATTGTACTGAAAGACTATTGGAAGCGTTTTGAGATAGATGACTTCAACGGCTGGAGTAAATGGCGTGACGGCAAGCCGTTCGCGAAACTTTTTTACGAGGATATGCCGGAAAATAGTGATATATCCCGGCAGACGGCACGGGAAGTTTGGGAAGAAGCTAAAAGCTTTGCCTTGCAGCTCGGCGAATATTTTTCTGAAAATAATATAAAACTGGCAATTCCGGTAAACATTATGTCAAATCCGGGAAATGTTGCTGCGGCATTAGGATTTATTATTGCTGCTGAAATATTGGATGTTTATGTTATCAGCTCAAACCATGACTACTACTGGGAAGGCGGCAAACCCGCGAGTGAACATAAACCCGGCGAAACCCCCGGACCCAGGGATCATTTTTTCCATAATATGGCGAATCGCGACTTCTTTAAACTTTTTACGCGGCTGTATCCGTGGAATGGACAACGCTGGATTCAAGTTAATATCAATACACCGCAAAGCAGGGCTTTGATTGAACGCTTTGCTTTTGACGCGGACCGGGTTTTTGAACTTGGGACTTCGATCAGCGATGATTTTTTTATTCATTCCACGCCGGAATATGTTAAATCAGTACGTTCACGCATGAATTATATTGTTTCAGACGGCAATAAAAAAATTAAGACTGTCGGTGTGCGCGAGCATCTGGCAAATTTATCGGAATGGATGCAGGATGAAAAGCCGGTAGCTTGCGGCAATCGGAGTGGATTGACTTTGGATTTAGCGGCAGACGGAACTTTCTATTGCATACAGCCGACAAGAGTAATTCTGCGTAAACATATTGACCGGGATGAAAAACTCTTATCAGCCTTGCTTGATTACGAACCTTTCGCGAAAAGTTTTTTTGCAGATAGTTCCAAGCAATTGCTTTTACATATAACAGGACCGACCCCGATTGAACATCAGAATGATCTGGAGCGGGTTTTGAAAGCATACATTGCTCTGTGTGATAAATTAC
>DAOWBJ010000280.1 GCA_030634125.1 Victivallales bacterium | reverse complement strand
TTTCAGAAGCACTGCTTTCATCTCCCGGTATTTTCACCGATGAAAGCGCAAGAAAAATTATCCAGATCCGAAATACGTTATTGATACCTACGGAGCTGACGCTATACGTTTGTTCATGCTTGGCTCGCAGGTTGTCCGGGGCGAAGACCTTAAATTCACCGAAAGCGGTATAAAAGATGTTTTGCGCCGTGTGATGATCCCGATGTGGAATGCTTACAGTTTCTTTGTAACCTACGCCAATGTGGATAAATGGGAAGCTCAAGCTGGTTCAAAAGGTCCGGCGGCTCCAAGCAACCCGTTAGACAGCTGGATTTTGAGTTCTCTGACCCAGATGGTTGAGGAAATCCAGGAGGAAATGGACAATTATAATTTACAGAAAGCCGCGAACCGTTTTGAAAAATTCGTTGCGGATTTAACCAACTGGTACATCCGCCGCAGCCGTCGCCGTTTCTGGCGCAGCGAAAACGATACGGACAAAAACGAAGCCTACGAAACTTTGCATTATGTCCTGCTGACTTTTGCAAAAACCGCGGCGCCGTTTATCCCGTTTACCACGGAAATGATTTACCGCAATCTGCGCACGGCGGACATGCCGGAATCAGTACATCTTTGCGATTACCCTGAAATCGACGCGAGCCGCCGTGATATTTATCTGGAAGGCCAGATGGAAAGCACTATGACCGCGGTTTCACTTGGGCGTCATTTGCGTGCTCAACACCAGATGAAAGTCCGTCAGCCGCTGGCAAAAGCCGTGATCGTTATCAATGACGAAAAAGTCCGCAAAATGCTTGAGGAAACTTCCAGTATAATTGCTGAAGAACTCAATGTTAAAGTTATTGAATTCAGCGCGAATGAAGACGAAGTCGTTCATCGTTCCGCCAAAGCGAATTTCAAAGTGCTTGGTCCGAAACTCGGTAAACTGATGAAAGAAGCCGCGGGACAGGTCGCTGAACTTACATCCGGCGGTATCAGTAATATTGAATCCGGCGGCAATGCGACTTTGACTTTCAGTGACGGTTCAGAATTGGAAATCGGCGCGGATGATTTGATGATTCAGCGTAAAGAAAAAGAAGGCATGACTGTTGCCAACGAAGGCGATGTAACTATCGCGCTTGACACTAAACTGAGCCGTGAGCTTGAGGAAGAGGGCTTCGCCCGTGAATTTGTCAGTCGTGTTCAAAACATGCGTAAAGAGATGGACTTTGAAGTTTCCGACCGCATCGTGGTAAAATATTCGCTGGAGAGTGATTTCAAAACTGCCTTGACTAATTTTAAAGATTATATTTGCAACGAGGTTCTCGCTGTGGAATTAGGCGAACAGGAAAGCTTGACCAATGGTGTAGAATGTGAAATCAATCAACTTAAATGTTTAATAAAAATAAAAAAAGCGTAACACGGAGTTATAATGAGAGTACTTTCAGGTATACAGCCTTCAGGAATTCCGCATATCGGAAATTATTTTGGTATGATGCATCCTGCTGTTGAACTGCAGGAGCAAGGCGAAGCGTTTTTATTCATCGCTGATTATCATTCATTGACCACTCAGCCCGAACCGGATGATTTGAGAAAACAGGTTGAAGGTCTCGCGATTGATTTTTTAGCATGCGGTCTCGATCCCGAAAAAACTGTGTTTTTCCGGCAGTCGGATGTTCCGCAGGTTGCGGAGTTAACCTGGATTTTGAGCACATTAACTACTGTAGGCGTACTTGAACGCGCTCATAGTTACAAAGATAAAATAGCCAGGGGCTTCACGCCGAATGCAGGTTTATTTATTTATCCCGTACTGATGGCGTCAGATATTTTGATTTATCAATCGACTTTGGTTCCGGTCGGAAAAGACCAGAAACAGCATCTGGAAATAACTCGTGATCTCGCGATTAAATTTAATAATACTTACGGCGATACTTTCACGATTCCTGAAGCGAGTATACGCGATAATGTTGCGGTAGTGCCCGGTGTTGACGGTCAGAAAATGTCAAAGAGTTATGACGATACTATTCCAAGATTCACCGGGAAAAAAACTACGCGTAAAACAATAATGAGTATTGTTACCGACTGTAAAGAACTGGAAGAACCCAAAGACCCGAAAAAATGTAATGTGGTCGCTTTGTTCAAACTCTTTGCCGATGAAAGTCAACTCAAGGCAATGCGGGAAAATTACCGTGCCGGCAACTATGGTTACGGACACGCCAAACAAGGGCTTTTCGAGCTGATGTGGGAATATTTTGAACCAATGCGCCAGCGCCGCGATGAGCTTGCTGAAAACCTTGATTATGTCTGGGATATTCTCAATAAAGGCGGTCAAAAAGCCTCTGGTGAAGCCGAAAAGACCATGATAAAGGTCAGAAAAGCCGTAGGATTACGGTAGAATAATAATACAGCTCAAGCGTTCCACATTCTATTTATCGACCGTGATGCCTTGTTTTTCAGCGCGCGCGACTGCGGCGCCACGGGTCTTTTCCTGGGTTTTCGTAATAAATTTGCCCCATGCCAAATAAGCGGCATAGCAGAATGTGAGAATTACCGCGATAATTATCAGTTTCTTAAGAATCTGCCCCATCATCAATACGAAGCCTTTGATCATGTTGCCCATTTGTGCCCTCCAAGGTTTCAGGTTGTTAATAGTATACCGGAAAAGTAGACAAAATGCAACTCTGTTTATTAAAAGCTGTAAAATTGTGATGAAGTTAGACCTTGATAAATTGAATTTTATTTCACTATCAATTTTTATAGATATCTGATAAAGTATGATGCCGCGCGACCAGAAAATTTTAGTTAGGCAAACGGCGCTTTTCAAATCCGTATTGTAGTGCTTTATAGGACTGCAAAAGCAGTTTTTCAATCTGCTTCCAGTCTGCCTTTGTTTTTCCCATATCACGCAGATGCATCGCTTTTGCGCGTAATAGACCGGCACGGGTGAAGCCTTGATGGCGATAACCGTAAATCAGTTCATAGAGATGAGCAATAGCCAGTCCAATAATTTCAGGGTTCTTCCTGGCCGGGGTACGGCGGGCAATCCACCATTTGAGATCAGCCTTTGCTACTTTTTCAGGATTAAAATCCAAGTTGGTATATTGTTTAATTCTTGTATATGCTGTTTTGAGCGGTGGCAGTGCGGCATCATATTTACCTTTTTTAAAGAGCATCGCTGAAGATGTCATCATGTAAGCGATTTGG
>DAOWBJ010000294.1 GCA_030634125.1 Victivallales bacterium | reverse complement strand
GATAAAGCCCTGCTGTATAGCTTCATCAACGCCCTTGTCTGCGATTTCCGCTTCAATACGCAAAGTTTCCGCGCATTTATCTGTAAATTCTTTAATCGGATAACAACAATGCCCGGATACGGTCAATTGATTTAGAGTGTACAGAGTTCCAGCCGCGAGGCGTTGCGGATCGACCTGGTCTATGCCGAGCGATGAAGCGATATTATCCGCCATCAAAAAACCGATTCCATCAATCTCGTCAGCTAGACGAAAAGGATTCGCTTTAACAACTTCCGCCGCTTTATCACCGTATTCCTTGTAAAGTTTCTGACAGTAAAGGCTGGAAATCCCCAGTCCCTGCAGAAATATAAAGATTTCCCGTCGTGAAGACTGCGCTTTCCACGCTTCGCTGATCTGAGCAGCGCGTTTTTTGCCTATCCCGGGGACTTCTTTCAAACGGATAGAGTAATGATCGAGTATTTCCAATGTTTTATCGCCAAAATGATTAACAATATTTTCAGCGTTCTTAGGACCGATTCCATCAATCATTCCTGATGACAGATACTTGATGATTCCTTCGCGTGTGCTGGGCAGGAGAAAACGAAAATGTTCCGCGCGAAGTTGCGTACCGAATTCTTTATGAGTCTCATATTTACCGGTAACTTCAAGGCTTTGTCCTTCAAAGATACCGGAAAAATTACCCACAACCGTATGCTCCACGCCCTGTGCGTCAGCAATGCGTATAATGGAAAAATGCCCCTCGTCATTTTCAAAAATAACACGAGTAATTTCACCACGCAAAGTGTGAGCAGTCAAGCCGCCAATTTGTCCGTGTCCATCCGTGTCCATCAGTGTCCATCCGTGTTCTTTAATGATGTGAGAATATCCTTTCCGGCGCGTGATACAATGCTACTCCTAATTCATTGGCGCGTTTGATTACATCCGCGTCGCGCAAAGAACCAGCCGGCGCGATGATGGCTTTTACGCCTGCCGCGGCGGCTGTTTCAACGCCGTCGGCGAACGGGAAAAATCCGTCACTTGCCATGACTGAACCTTCTAAAGTGCCTTCACCTTCATATTTTTCTGTAGATTTTATGATAGCTTGTTCGACCGCTCCGACCCGGTCCTGCTCGCCGGTTCCTACCGCCAGCGTTTGACCGTCGGCACCCATCACCACGCCGTTTGAGCGAACGCTCAGGTTCACGTACCAGGCAAAGAGTAAATCTCTAATTTGCTGTTCGGAAGCGGCAATTTCTGATTTTTGATAACCGGCGCGCTTGTTTTCGCCTTCGGCTATTTTTATATCTTCTACGCCGCGCAATGAAGTCGTCAAGGGAGCCGCGATTACCAGAGAACCGTCAGCTAAAACTTTGATTGTGTTACACATTTCAGCAGAGTCACCAGTAAATTTCGGCAGAGTCGCGGGATCACCGCATTTGATGACGCGGATATGTTTATTCATTTTAAAATTTTCCTGATCGTTAAAAACGTCCAGCACTCCGTCCGCGAAAGCCGGAGCGACTACGCATTCAACAAATGTACCCATAATTTCTTTGGCGGTTTCAACATCAACTTCCACGTTGAAAGCTACCGCGCTGCCGAATGCCGCGCGGGCGTCGGCATCACGACCTTTACAATAAATCTGCTTCAAAGCTTCATCGCCAACTTGAACCGCCGCGCCGCTTGGATTAACGTGTTTCATTACCGCGCATGCCGGGGTGTCGAAAAACTTAACGATATTCAAAGCGTAGGAAATGTCTTCAAGATTTGTCTGCGAAAGCCCGTTTTTGCCGGTTTTGAGGATTTCCATATCGCCGATAACATTGACTTGTCCTGCCGGTTTATAGAAAACCGCGGGCTGATGAGGATTGGTGCCGTAGCGTAAATCTTCGACTTTTACATATTCAAGGTCGCCGATTTTGATGGTGTCAGCAAAATCTCCGACATTTTTTGACAGGTAAGTATTGCGGTTTAGTTCTTTTGATGACATTAGATGCTCCATATTAATTAAAAAATGAAAAATATTTGTTATTAAAACTTACTGCACTTTGCGAAATTCGCAAATGGAGCTATTTATAAATATAGACAAAATTTTAAATTTAACATAATGGCAAAACATGAAAGGCTGTTTTATTACATTTGAAGGACCCGAGGGTGCGGGCAAAAGCACCCAGCTGCGCTTGCTGAAAGACTATATCAATTACCACGGGCGCGAATGCCTGATCACCCGCGAACCCGGCGGTACTCCTGTCGCCGAACAACTCCGCGAAGTAATCAAACATCATAATACCAATGAACCGATATTTGACGAAAGCGAATTGTTTTTGCTCGAAGCCGCCCGCGCGCAGCACGTTCGTTACCTGATAGAACCCGCCGTCAAACGCGGCGCCGTTGTTTTGTGTGATCGTTTTTACGATTCAACCACCGCATATCAGGGGTACGCGCGCGGAATGGATCTGAAAAAGCTCAAGTTCCTGAACGATTTTGCCGTAGGCTCCTGCAAGCCGACTTTGACTATTCTGCTGGATTTATCGCCGGAAGAAGGTTTTGAACGCACCGCCACGCGCGAAGAAACTCAAAATATACATGACCGTTTCGAGCTGGAAAATCTTGATTTTCACCGTGCCGTGCGCAATGGTTTTCTGGAAATAGCAAAGCAGGAACCAGAACGCGTCAAAATAGTCAGCGCCATGGGAACACCCGAAGAAATTCACCGGAAAATAATGGAGTTCGTAAAAGATGTTATTTAAGAAATACGCTGAAAAATTTCCGCTGATAGTCGAAAGTTTAATAAACGCCAACAAGAATAATAAACTCGCGCACGCCTATTTACTGCACGGCGACAGCCCTGAAATACGCAAGGAATTCGCCTCGGTCATTGCGCAGATAGTTATCTGCCCCAATAAAGACGGGCAGGGGGCTCCATGCTCCGAATG
>DAOWBJ010000052.1 GCA_030634125.1 Victivallales bacterium | reverse complement strand
TTTCATCGGAAACGTAACCTTCTTGAGCTTGAACCGCCTGCAATCCTCGAATAAGATTGCTTGATTCCGGCGTTATTTTTTTTAAATAATCATAGTTTTGCGCCATTAAAAAAACCTCCCGGTTATTATGTATTTTATTGTTATAATCATATTTAAAAATTGAAACATATAATATACAGCCAAAAGCCAATTTGGCAAAAAAAGCATCATATTATATTTTCTTTTTTTAACAATTTGCGTGGCGACTTGAAAAAGTGCTTAAATCTCAATATATTGAGAATAGAACAAATGGAACAAAAAAATGAAATTTTTATTAGTTTTTTGTATATTACTATTAATTCAATCGGCATCTTCGGCAAAATTAATAATTGCCGATACTATCGGGCAGGAAAAAATCGTGCGCAACCTTGCCTTCGGGCTGATTCCCGAGCGAAATATTGAAATAAAATCGGCAAAACTATCTGATGCCCTGCGGGAGCTGCGGCAAGGCAAAATTAATTTAATCGTGAGCAGCAGCAAGCTTAACAGTAAGCAAAGAAAACAGCTGAAGGTTAATTGTTACAGATACGCTCTGGAACCGCTTCTTTTTGTGGTCAGTTCAAGCAATAAAATAAGCAATTTAAGTAAAATAAAATTAAAAAAAGCGCTGGAGGGGGAAATTACAACATGGTTTCCTCTGGGGGGGGAAGCTTACAGTATTAATCTGGCAATAGTCAAAGATGACCAGCCGGGAATCAGGACTTTGCACAAAAAGTTTTTGAAAAAATCAGCGATCAAGGCAAAATATATCGAAGTAACAGACGCCAGGGGCATAGGCGTGCTGGCCTCAATCAGGAAAGGATTTTTAGGGGTTTGCGGTTTTATCAATTTGCCTTTGGCCGCAAAACCTTTATCTATTGATGGAGTCGCGCCGACAACAGCAAACATTCGTGCGGGAAATTATAAACCGGTAACAGAGTATTGGGTATGGATATCGGCTAAGGAAGAGCACAAAAAGAGCCTCGCTTATAAGGCGACTCTTGAGTTTGTGCAACTGCTTCGCGATAAAAAAACAATTAAATTTATAGAGAGCTGCGGATTTTTATCCAACGCAAAATAAAAAATAAGGATAAGATTATGCGGAATATTAAAGATTTAGCTTTTCATCAGATTACTGTGGCGCCATCTATTCTGGCGGCGGATTTCGGCAATCTCAACGCGGAAATAAAACGCGTGACAGACGCCGGGGCGGACTTGCTGCACTTGGACGTTATGGACGGACCTTTTGTCCCGAATCTGACCATGGGGCCGCCTTTGATAAAATCAATTCGTCAAGCCAGTGATTTAATTTTTGATACTCATTTAATGATTAGCGACCCTTTAAAATATTCACCGGTTTTTATTGAGGCCGGCGCGGATCATATCACATTTCATACCGAGGCGGACAATGATCCGGCGGAAGTCATAAAAGTGATTAAAGACTGTGGCGCGACAGCAGGGCTTTCAGTCAAGCCGGGAACGCCGGTTGAGGATGTTTATCCTTATCTGGAGGACATAGAAATGGTTTTAATAATGACGGTTGAGCCTGGCTTTGGAGGTCAAAGCTTCATGGCGGATATGATGCCCAAAATCACCGCGCTGCGCGAAGAAATCCGTCGCCGCAAGCTGCAAATACACATTGAGGTAGACGGCGGAGTTGCCGGAGCAAGCATAGAAACTGTAGCCAGAGCCGGAGGCAATATGGTAGTCGCCGGAACCAGCGTATTTCGCCACCCCCGGGGAGCCAAACAAGGAGTAGCCGAACTCCACGCCGCCTCAAAATATTTATAAGCCATAAAGGTTATTTATATCATCAGTAAAATTTTAGTCGAATTTGCAGTTTCTTCCGTCTACTGCCGCTATCCATTTATTTCCGACTTTGTGCAAATCTATGTGATGCATACCTGCTGAATTCCAGCCTTTGCCGGTTTTTGTCAGGATAGGGTTTTCGGAAACGATTTTTTCCGCGTATGTTTTCTCTGTCAATTCAGTTATTTCAAAAGCAAAAACTTGTATACCGTAATATGGAGCGTCGTCCTGCGCGAACCTGTAGGGTTTTCCATTGTAAATAATAACTCTCCCCCCCGGTCTGGCGATATGTTTATTAAATTTTATTACAGGATTCATTGGATGAGCCTTCCATTCACCCTGTAAATTATTCGAATAATAAAGGTTCAAAATATTACTGACCGGAGTCGTTACAAACATCCACCATTTATTGTTGTAGCGAAATATTGAAGGATCTACAAAAGAGTATCCGGACAAGAGGTTTTTGACGTATTTCCAGTTGCCGGGAAATGATTTCGCTTTATACAGTCTTACCGATAAATCCTGATGGCTTTCCAGAATCATGTAATAAGCACCTTGCCGCTCGAAGACGTTTGGATATGATAAATGAAACTTTTCATCTATTACAACTTTTTTGTATTTCCACTCTCTGCCGTCCGTGCTTTCCGCATAAGCAATATCCCCTTGATTATTTGCACGGCTCACTCTTTCAAAAAACATAAAAAATTTTCCGTTTTTGCGAATCATGAACGGATCCGCCACAAATACCGCGTCTCCGCAGTTTTTTCCTGTCAGGACAGGATTGGAAACATCGGCGGGGGAGCTTAAGTTGAACGGCGAGGAGCCTTCATATATACCAATCGACCATGGGCCGCAAGTTTTTCTATTGGACAAAGAACGATATGTCGCTTTAAGGTTTTTGTAGGGAAAAAGTTCATATTTGTGGAGCAGAATTCCATAAGCGGTGCTCATGATTAATGCCATCAAAAACAGAACAGGGATAACGGCAGGTTTTTGTTTTTCAAAAAACGACAATTTCTTCTTCGCTGGGGATTTTGCTTGACTTGTCATAAATATTCTCCCAAGTATTAACATAGCGGCTTTCTAAATATAATACTTATAACGTGAAAAACAAATTGGCGAATAGAGAGATTTTCAAAGAATTTTGAGGTTCAGGGCTTTGCCTTTAGTGAAGACTTTGACTTTGCCGCCTTTAGCCAGCTTGCCGAAGAGAATTTCATTGGCTAATTTTTCTTGAATTTCTTTTTTGATAATGCGTTCAAGGGGACGAGCTCCCATTTTGGGATCATAGCCCTGGTTGGCAAACCATTCAATTGCCGCGGGTGTTAATTGCAGCGAGATTTTGCGCGTATGCAATTCAACTGACAATGAAGCGATGAATTTCTTGACGATCTTCTTCATCAAATCCAATGACAAGGCGTTGAAATAGACTATTGAATCCAGACGGTTGCGGAATTCGGGTGAAAAATATTTTTCAACTTCTTTGCGCGTTGCCAGCTTGCTTTGAGTATTTCCGCTGAAACCAATGATGTTTGTATCCAGTTGTTTGGCTCCGACGTTGCTGGTCATTATAATTACGGCGTTGCGGAAATCCGCTTTGCGCCCGTTATTATCGGTCAAAGTTCCGTAATCCATTATTTGCAGAAGTATGTTGTAAATATCTGAATGAGCTTTCTCTATTTCGTCCAGCAGAATAACACAATGCGGAGTGCGGATCAGTGCTTCGGTCAACAAGCCGGACTGTTCAAACCCGACATAGCCCGGAGGACTGCCGATTAATTTGGAAACGGTATGTTTTTCAGAATATTCACTCATGTCAAAACGGATAAACGATATTCCCATTGTGCCGGCGAGCTGCTTTGCCAGTTCTGTTTTACCGCATCCGGTCGGGCCGCAGAACAAAAATGATCCCATCGGTTTTTCTTTATTTCCGATACCGGCACGGGCTATTTTCACCGCGGTGGAAACTTTGCTCACGGCTTCAGCCTGCCCGAAAACGACGGCGTGTAAATTACCTTCCAGTGAAGCGAGTTTTTTATTATCGGAATCACTGATCCTCGCGGGCGGAATGTTTGCCATTTGCGCGATTATGGCTTCAATAGCTTTGACATCTATCAAATCATGACGTTTTTCATCAAGCAAAATATTTTTGGCTCCGGCTTCATCAATTACGTCGATAGCTTTGTCAGGCAGAAAGCGATCATTAATATGACGCGAACTTAAAGTTACTGCCCGAGTAAGAGCTTTGTCTGAAAATTTAGTTTCGTAATGCTTTTCATAATAAGGTTTCAAGCCTTTCAAAATAGCGATAGTATCGTTTTCGGACGGTTCCGCCACATCAATTTTCTGGAAACGCCGGCTGAAAGCTTTATCTTTCAAAATATGATTTTTGTAATCGTCATAAGTTGTTACGCCGATGCACTTTATATGTCCGGCGCTGAGAGCAGGCTTAAGGATGTTTGACGCGTCGAGCGAACCCGCGCTGACTGCGCCGGCACCTACAACCACATGGATTTCATCGACAAACAAGATTGCTTTTGTGCATTTTTTAAGGTCGTCAATAACCCTTTTCAGGCGTTCTTCAAATTCACCGCGAAACTTTGTTCCGGCGACTAAGGAACCCATATCCAATGCCCATATATTGTAGTTTTTCAAACGCTCAGGCACGTTTTCATTGCTAATCGCCAGGGCCAGACCTTCAACGATAGCGGTTTTGCCGACACCGGCTTCACCAACAAGTACAGGATTGTTTTTTTTGCGGCGGCAAAGCACCTGCATAACACGCCGCAATTCCTTTTCTCTGCCGATTATCGGATCAATAGTTCCCTGCATCGCCAGCTCTGTCAGGTTTACGGAAAAACGACGCAGATATTTAAATTTAGGTTTTTTAATAGGTTTTTGGACATCATCACCCACCTCAAGCTCATCGATTTCATCCTCGGCTTCTTCATCGCTTTCCGGCTCAATGCCCATTTCCTCTAAATCAGAAAACATGTTGAATTCATCGAAATCACCCTCATCCTGTTGATAAAAATCATCGCCGGTGATCTCTTTAATGACTTGATAGTGCTCAACTCCCGCCTGCTGCAGAAAATAACAGGCATGGGATTGTTTTTCTTCGAGCAAAGAGATAAAAACATCAATAACGCCGACATTTTCTTTTTCGCAGCTGGCAGCCCTATTCAATGAATTGTGCAGGATACGATTAAAAGTAACTGATTCAACAGGAGGGATATTGCTGTCTATTTTTTCTATTTTTTTGTCAAGAAACAGCCATAATTTTTCGCGCAGCTCCCCGGCATCCAAGTGAAAACTATCGAAAAGATATTCTATATTTTCGTCTTTGCTCATCACAAACAGTAAATGTTCAGCAAGCAGCATCTCATGTTTGAGTTCGACAGCAAAATTAGCCGCCTTGGAAAGGATTTCTATAAGTTCAGCGGTAGGCAGAGGCATCGTGTCCATGTTTATTCCTCCTCAAGGCTGCATTTCAGGGGGAACTTGTGTTGCTCGGCCATAGCGGCGACCTGCGCGGCTTTGGTTTCCGCAACTTCAAATGCGTATATGCCGCAAAGCCCTTTGCCGTTTTTGTGGATATTAATCATGACTTTTTGTGATTCTTCTAATGATTTGCGAAAGACAACCATCATGACCATGACCACAAAATCCATTGTGGTATAATCATCATTAAGCAGCAGAACCTTATATTTGGAAGGTTCCTGCAGTTCCTGATAATTTTCTTGTAAAACTGTTTTTTTTACTTGATACATAAAATCCATCCTGTTTTTTTACCAACGCAAATTTATAGTTGTCTATAACTATGATTATAGTAAAAAAAAACATAAATATCAAGTACTTAGGCGTTTATTTATATAAGAAAAGCAAAAAAAATATCCAGCCAGGGCGGTTTTGTTATATTTATAGTTTTTTTAAATCTTTTAATCGTGTTTTTTTTATTTCTTATTAAAGATTTAATTTTATTGTTAACTGTTGAGGACGCGTCAAATCTATGAAAACACTTTACATGAAAAAGATAAGCGTCCGAATCATTCGGGCCGGGAAGAGAATGGACCGCTTTATGCCGCAAAAACTGACAGCACAAATTATTCTGGGCTGTTATAGTGAAATCATCAGGAATAATTTTTATTATTTTATGAAAATTAGCGGCTGATGAATTTGATAAGATTGAAAAATCAAACTGAACAGATAAAATTCCTAAATGTTTTGATAAATCATAATGAGGAATAAAGGAATAATATCTGCGGTTAGGCAGCTCGCAAAACATAATATTTTAAATAAATTATGACTTGTGGTTATTTTCGATTATTATCTTTTTTTGCCGCGACTTTGCTTTTTAGGCGGGTTTCTGTCGGCTCCGCGACGTGAACGATTATTTTGACTGCGATCTTTCTTTTTGTCTTCTTTTTTCTTTTTGCGGACGAATTTCGCAACCCTGGCTTTTGAGCCGGGCTTATTTTTGGCACTTCGTCCTTCTGTATGGAAACTTACAACTTTTTTGGGTCGGGCGCGCAACATAATAATTATCGGCAGGCCAGTAAAATCAAAAGCTGCGCGTAAAGCGTTTTTCAGATATGCCAAATAGTTGTCGGCGCAATATTTGGGATTATTTACAAACATGAGAAAATTTGGCGGTTCGTTCGCGACCATTGCGGCGTAATAAAACCTCAAGGGGGAAGTTCCTGTTACCGGCGGCGAAACCCGCTCAAAGGCGTCATAAAGTACACGATTTACCATTGATGTGGAAATGCGTAATTCCATTTGTTCCATGACTTCCGCGGTCTGGTCAAGAAGACCACCAAGATTATATTTGTCTTTGGCACTGATAAATACTGCCGGTGCATATTTCATTCCAGGCGTGGAATAACGTATTTCTTTCAGTAAATCTTCTTTGCTGTGGTCATTGCGTTGAGTATCATATTTGTTGATAACCAGCACGCAGCCTTTACCGGATTCCTCGACCATGCTCGCGATACGGCGATCTTGAGCAGTAGTTCCCATTGGCGAAGCTTCCACCAGGAACAAGACTAAACGAGCACGCTCGATAGCTTCTTTGGCGCGCATTATGCTGAACATTTCGACGACGTTGCGCACTTTGGCGCGTTTGCGGAAACCAGCTGTATCTATCAAGGAGGCGGGAAGCTTTTCGCCTTTGTATTCGAGTTCAAAATCAATATCAACCGAGTCCCGGGTAGTACCGGCGACATCGCTGACAATTACGCGTTCATCTCCGAGGAGAGCGTTGATTAAGGAGGATTTGCCTACATTCGGGCGGCCAACCACCGCAACGCGGAATATGTCCCGATCATCTATGGGCATCACGAGTTCGTCAAAATCTTCGACAAGCTGGTCTAAAAGCCATTCAATATTAATCCGGTGAAGTGATGATACAGGAATAAGTTCTTTAAATCCCAGTTTGGAGAATTCCGCCGCGGCAGCCTTTAGTTTCGGATTGTCGCTTTTATTGGCGACAACAATAACTCTGGAGCCGTAGGTGTGTAAACGCTTAGCGACTTCTTGATCAAGAGCAACAACGCCATCCTGCACGTTGCAGACTAAAATCAATATATCCGCGCCCTCAAGAGCGACTTCAACTTGTTCTCCAATACGTTCGTCCCACTGGTCAAGATTGCGCGTTTTGCCGGTAAAAGTTCCCAGTCCGCCAGTATCCATGAGTTGAAAGTGTTTGCCGTTCCACGATGCCGGAGCGACAACCCTGTCGCGGGTAACGCCGCACATTTCGTGTACGATTGATACTCGTTTACGGATAATAGCGTTAAACAAAGAGGATTTACCAACGTTGGGACGACCAACAATAGCGACAGTCGGAATCTTTCGTACTTCAGTTTGCGCTTTAATTTTTTCAATTTCTGCTGCGATTTCAACATTTTCAATTTCTTCAGCAGTTTCTATTTTTTCTGTTTTGTTCAAGTTTTCCATAATATCTACATTTCAGTTTCGGAATTTATACAAGCGACCCCAAATATATCATGATAAAGGACTTTTACAAAGTTTTTAACACAATACCCAGTAATAAAGAATGGAATATTTTTTTGCAAATTTTTGGGCAAATGATGATATATTAGTAGAATTGACGGTTTTCGATTGAAACGCTATTGTATTGGGTCGGGGGTTACCACCCCGGCTTTTTTAAATATTAACTTGGAATTTATGAAAAAAGGGTTAAATTAGAGACTCATTGGTTTCTAATATAAATAAATTGCAATTTTATAAGAATTATATGATAAAAAATAATTACAGCTTTTGGAAAAACTTTTTGGCGGGCATTCTTTTGTCTCTTTCATTTTGTGTGACAGCCAAAGATATGAAAAGTACCGAAAAGTTTGAATCCGGATTGAAGAAGTTCAAATCCGGTGATTATGTCAGTGCCGCGGACAAGTTTCTGGACGCTGAGTTTTTATCCAAAAATATAAGCATGAAAGCCGCTGCCGCGAAAGAGGCTATGAAATCCTACCGGAAAGCTAATTTGCTTTACAAAGAATTTACTATCATCGAAAGGCTTTTAAATTCTTACCCGGCGGAAGTTGATTTCGGCAAGCTGGTTGAGCGTGAATATGCGATTGCTGATAAATATTACAATGGACATCGTGATCCTGAATTCTGGTCATTGCGCTGGATACCCTGGCTTGTCGGTCCCGACAGGAGCGAGGAAATGCTTAAGAAAGCATTAAAGCACGCGCCTTTTGCCAAGACAGCGCCGGAAGCGAAACTGCGTCTTGCGGTATTGCTCATAGAAGGCGATAAAGTCAAAGACGGGCTCATTCAATTGCGTGAATTGATTAAAAATTATCCCAAATCAAAATATTGTAAATTCGCTTATCTTGAGCTTGGAAACGCTTTGTTTCAGTTGTCATTAACTGGTGACGGAGACGGTAAATTTAATAACGAGGCTCTAAGTGTTTTTGAA
>DAOWBJ010000148.1 GCA_030634125.1 Victivallales bacterium | reverse complement strand
TCAATATAGCATCCACTTTCATAGAAGCGGTTACCTTTATAGTAGAGTCGTGCAGTAAGCCGCGCAGGATGGTTTGCGGTCCGCGAGTTCCGGGAATATCACCTTTTTCTATTTTGTCAGGATCCATCGGATTTTTCGGCCATGAAGTATTTTCGAAATAAGCTTTCGGATTTACTATTTTGTAGTTAATGACCCACTCCGTATGTATGATGTTGGCATCACCAGTAATCAGGTAAGCATCCTGTCCGGGGACAAGAGGTCTGCCCATCTGCGGCTGTCCCGGCATGGTCGGGCGTCTGGCAGGCAGGAAGTTAACCTTCAGAGTTTGTCTGTTTGTTTTGAACCTGATAAATTTGTGAACAGGGTAAGGCAAAAACCAGTGCCATCCTTTATCAAACGTATCTACATATTTCCCAAAACGCAGAACAATAACTGCTTCCTGACCTTTTTTTACATGGAAATATCCTTCCAGGGTGAGAAAGCGAAGCAGCATTCCAAGAATTATAATTACGAGAAATATAAAAACAATCTGGAGGCTTTTGACCAGAGATTTCAGCCCGGCGTCATAAAGACTGTCCTGTGCCTGTTCTCTTGGATCTTTTGTTGTACTTAATTTATCCATTTATAAATTTCTCCGGTTTATTGTTTTTTCCGTGGACCGGCAATATTGAGTTTTTCAGCATCCATTTTAAATATATCAAACGGAGCGGAATTAGTATCAAGGATCAAAGTAGTTTTTGATTTCATGATTGTGCGGAGCGAATCAAGCTTGCGCAGGAAAGCGGCAAGTTCCGGGCTTTTCCTGTATGTGGCGTAGTATTTCGCCGCGTCCGCGTCGCCCTGGGCTCTGATTTCTTTAGCTTTACCGGCAGCTTCTGCCAGTTCGTCATCTCTTTTGCGGTTTATCTCAGTCATGATTCTTTGTGCTTCGCTTCTGCCTTCAGCCAGAAATTTTTCAGCTTCAACTTTGCGTTCCTGAATCATACGGTCAAAAACGCTTTTGCTGATTGATTCTGGAATATTCAATGAATTAATTCCAACAAAACTGATATTTATACCGGAAGGTTTTGCCTGTGCTTCTAATTTTTCAAGGATTTCATCTTGAATCTTTGTAAGGCGCATTTTTTCAGGATTAACATTAACCAGTTGCCCGAAATTATAACGTCCAAAGACCTCAAGAGTAACACCGCGCATCCAGTTGTTGAGTTGCGCTTCGCCTTTGCGGATTGTAACGAATGAACCATAAAACTTTTTAGCGTCAACGATACGGTAGTTAATAAAAATACTGACAATTATATTTTGATTGTCCCGGGTTAAAGTTTCCTGTCCGTCTTTGCCGGTTGTACCTGAGAAACAACGGACACGGCGGTCAAAGCGGAATACATCCTGGATGGGGTAAGGCCATCTCATATGTAATCCCGGTTCTACAGGTTTTTCGCTTGGAGTGCCGAGAGTTGTTACAATCGCGGTTTCAGTTTCATCAATTTGAAACGAGAATATCGCAATCAGGAAAAACGCGGCAACGATAAAACCTAAGAGTAAAGTTGGCCAATGAGAGAAAAACTTACTTTTTGTAGTCATGATTTTCAGACTCCTTCTTATATATTATATTATTATATTATTTGTTTTATTTTTGGCTAATCGCGTCAAGATCCGCGTCGATCAGATCAAGGCGTTGTTTTTCTTCAAAGTTCAATTCATACACTTGGTGTGAAATTCCCGAGCTGACTATAAATTTACGAATATTAGCTGTATCTTGTTCAAGGAAAGCTAAATATGTCCGTAATTTATAAATACCCGGCATGATATCAAAAGCTTTCAATTGTTTTTCAAAACGTTCGCTTTCAGCTTTTGCTACAGTTTGCACACGATATTTATATGCTTGTGCAGTCGAGAGGATGCTCTCTTTTTGTGACTGGATCAAAGGTATGGTGCTTGCGCGGTAAGCTTTAGCGTTCAGGATTTGAGTTTCTCTGTTTTCAAGAGCCTCAATAACTTTCTGGAAGCTTTTAGAAACGTCACCAACGGGGGGATGGACGCCAAGCAGATTAACCTGTACAATGTTAATGCCCAAATCAATATCGTCAACAGCTTTTTGAATTCTTGAACGCAAAGTTTCAGACGCTTTGTGGCGGTCATATGACATTACCGACATAAAATCAACACTGGCAAAATATTTGATTGCTTCCATTTCGCCAATGTTTTTGAGTATTTGTTTAGCATTACGGTAATTATAGGCGTAGTTGATAAGTTCATCTTTATTGATACGGAACTGAATTGGTATTGTTGTACCTAAAAATGAAACAGGAGTAGCGGCGCTTTGTGTTAATATCTGCTTATCTGTAATGCTTTTATTTTTCTTAACTGCCTCTACGAAAGTCGCACCTGGTTTTACCGCGATTAAGTATTTTGCTTCATTGGGAGAATGTTCTTTGGTCCACAAGATGATTCGCGGCGGCTCTTTTTTTTGCTTTTTCGCTTTATGTTTGTTATGACCGTGACCATCGTCTTCTACTTCTTTCTCTTCTTCATCGTCGTGGCCTTCGTGTCCGCCAACTGTAACCTCATGAATTTCGGAACAGGAATAACGGTCGATTTTCCCAAATGGATAAGGTAGAGTGAAATAGAGTCCGGGATCAAGTTGTTTTTGGCTGATAATTTTACCGAAGCGTAGTCTTATGCCGACCTGGTTGGGTCCGACTTCCTGGATGCAGGTAAAAGCCCATAAGACTATTACCCAGAGGATGAATATAGGGAACAAGGCTTTTTCCATGAAATGGTATATCCATGTGCCTGAAACTTTGAAACCGAATTGATAATCAAGTGTATCGGCGATGTTGCGCATGACTCCGCCCGGTTCAGTAAATAAAGCGAGCAGGCGGCTTTCAAATACAGGCCGGGGTTCTTCGATTGTCCGCGGGCGGTAGAACTCAACAACGAGGTTGAAGATGAATTCACCCCCGAGCACCATATACACGACAATTATGATTCGTGAAGTGTAATAATCAGCCTGCGGTAAAAATTTGCTGGTCAGCAGAGTGGATATTCCGGCTGTCAGGAGGACGACAAAGCCCATAATCAGCCAAGCGCCCAGCGGCTGCAGCCAGCGGAAAGTTTTACTGCGGGATTGTCCAATCAGGAAAGCTCCGGCAAAAATACTTATCAGCATAAATATACCTGAGACGAAAGCAGAGAGATTCGCGTCGGCAGGTAAATTTTTAATTTCTTCAGGTCTTGCGGCCCAGGCTGAATAGAAATTAGCAACAATTGCCGCGATGATTATCGCTCCAAGCCCCGCCAGTACATAAGGAGCATACTTTTTATAATTTTCGAAAGAACGTCCAGCGGTGAAGCGGACGTCTTCCTCAATGCTCAAAATATTATTTTTTTTACGATTATCCAACAGCAGCTTTTCTTCTTCCTCGCGTGCGGCGGATGTTGACATCAAACCGTATACCATTGCGCTGAAGGCAAACAGAGTTGCCAGGAGGTAAGGAATAATCGCTAAGTTAAATGTGTCTGAACCGGCAAATTTTGACGCGATTCCGAGAATTAATATCAAAATAGCAAGAATTAAAGATCCGATCCCGCCAAGGACAGACAATTTAGTCATTAATTTAGAATTATCGACTTCCTTGCCAAGGTTTTGTTTATCTACCATCAATTAACCTCAGTTTTTAATTAAATTATAATTATATGAAACAATTTACCCCTTTATTTACAGAGTAAAGCCGTATAATCTACCACTCGAACCGGGCAAGAGCAAGTCATTTTATCTAAAAAGCATATAATTTTATACTCAAGAGCACTTATTTTACGGTGTATTTAAGCTCCCGGGGCTTGTCTTGATTATTTTTTTTGACTATTATTGTTTTTGTGAGTATATTTAAAAAGAGTAATTAAACTAATTTATGTACAGGTCTGCAAATGAAATACGCGTTTTTCTTGATACAATCCGATGACCGGAAAGGTTTACTGGCGACAATATCTAATTTCTTTTATACCAGCGGGTTTAATATTTTACGCTGTCAGCAGTATACTGATTTATACGAAAACAAATACTATATGCGGGTAAAATTAGACTTGGCAGGTCTGAGCATTACCCGGGCGGAATTGGAAAAAACCTTTGGGGGCTTAGCCGAAGAACTTGGTTTAGTATGGTCGATACAATATTCCGACCAGGTGCCCAGGACGGCAATTATGGTTTCCAAAACTTCTCATTGCCTATATGATCTGCTGGTGCATTATCAGGAAAATGATTTATTTTGCGAAATTCCTCTGATTATCAGCAATCATCCTGATCTTGAACATGTTGCTGATAAATTTAAAATACCTTATTATTGTTGTCCAATGAAAAAAGGTGAAAAGCTCCAGCAGGAAGCTGAAGTGCGGGCTTTATTGAAAAAGAATCATATTGACCTGGTTGTGCTCGCGCGTTATATGCAGATTTTATCAAGTGATTTTATTGAGGGTTTTAACGGGATGATAATCAATATCCATCATGCTTTCCTGCCCGCGTTCAAGGGCGGATCGCCCTACAAGCGCGCCTGGGAGCATGGCGTTAAGATGATTGGCGCGACTGCGCATTACGCAACTTGCGATTTGGATGAAGGTCCAATTATCGAGCAGGATGTCGAACGCATCACACACGAACTCATTCCTGATGATTTGAAACGTATCGGTAAGGATATTGAGCGCCGGGTATTGACTCGCGCGGTGAAAGCGCATTTAGATAACCGTGTTATCGTTTCCGGCCGCCGGTCAATAGTTTTTCCGAATTAATCCATATCTTCCGATATAGATCCGGCATCAAGAAGTGTAACAGTTTTGGCTAAAGAAAAAGTTGTATTTTTAAGTGTCTCAGCGGATAGTTCGGGTAATACTTTTACCGGGAATTTGGCGTCAATTGTTACATTGAGGGAGCCGTCGTCAAGAGATTCCCATTCTAGTTTTATACTGCCGTAAGCTGTAGGCAGCACAATTTTCGCCCACTTTACGAAATCAATTGCCGGGTTGAAATAAATTGCCGTAAAACCGGGTTCCGCGACTCTTATTCCCGCGACTTCACGCAGCAGGAATACATTAGGACAAGCCGTATTGCCCCGGAAAAAATCAGTGGTTGCTATTTCTTTTGCGTCAGGTCTGATACGCCATGCCGAGCTGCGTCTGCGCCCTGGGATGGCCCTGCTCCGCGGCCAGGAGAAACCACTTCAACCCCGCGCTCGGGTCCTTCTTGGTTCCATCCAAGCCCCACGCGAGGCGCCTGCCCAGCTCGAACTGCCCCTCCGCATCCGTGGGCTCCGGGGCGGGCTCGGTTTTC
>DAOWBJ010000004.1 GCA_030634125.1 Victivallales bacterium | reverse complement strand
TAATTTATAAGTGCGTTAGTAAGTTTTTTCCTGCCAGCTTGTCTTTTTGTTCTGGTATAATTTATTCGTAGCGATTGGAGAAAAGAATGTACCGGTTTCTAAAACAGAACTTAGAAAATATCGTTTTGGGGCTTGAAAATCTTAATCAGATCTTTTATCCGGTATCTATAACAAACGAGTTCAAAAGACTTGTATTCCACCACATGGGTTACAATCCGTATCCTTTACAGGAAGTTTATCACTTTTCAAAACGAAGGCATAAAACTTTCGTCGGCGGCGCGCGTTCTGGTAAAACTATCGCCGAAGGTGGCGAAGCAATGCCAGTTTTGCTAATTCCAGGGACTCGACTTTGGTTAGTCGGTCCAACCTTCGAACTCGCGGAAAAAGAGTTTCGTTATGTTTATAATTTTATGCATCGCCTTTTAGAGTCGGATTCGCCGTTCGCGAAGGAAATAGAGATAATTGACGAAGCGAACAAGGTTGAACAGGGTAAAATGTATATAAAAACATCGATCGGTTCAGAAATCAGAGTAAAGTCCGCAGTTCGCCCAGAAGGGATGTTGGGCGAGGAAATTGACTGGTGTGGTTTGTGCGAAGCATCAAAATTGGGACGCGATAGCGTTTTTCGTTATCTTCGTCCGCGATTAACAACCAGAAAAGGCGCTTTGTGTAATAACAGCACGCCGAGCGGACATAATTGGTTTTCTGATTTTCAAACAACACATAAAGACAATCCGAAGTATTTATTTCTCGGTCCGTATCCTTCGATCATTTGCCCGTATGTTGACCCCGAAGAAGTTGAAGAAGCGCGACTCGACATGATAGATACACCAAATTTGTTTTCAGAACAATATTTAGCAAAATTTGTCGCATTATCCGGTTTGGTTTACAGTTCTTTCAATGAAATTAACAATGTTGTAGATATTATCCCATCGGAATCATCGGAAAACTTAAAACGTGAAACTGCGATCGGAATTCATTTTTCTGTACCTGAAAATGAATCTGCAATAATAGTGCTGCATAGCATGAATAATAAACTATATGTTGATGATGAAGTGTTCGGAAGAATGAATTTAACAACTTTTACGCAGAAATTACATGTTCTGTCATCAAAATATCCTGAAGCGGTAATAATTATTCATCGTGATAATGATTTAAAAAGTTATTTTGCGAAGCGAGATTTTAATATTATTTCTACTTTCGACATTGAAGAACGCGCACAATATTTAGAAATAGATCAAGGATTTTCGTCCAATAATATCGTAATTCACAAGCGCAATATTAATTTAATAATAGGTTTAAATAAATTCCAGCGTGAAGAACCGAAAAAAGATAACTTGGACTTGCCTTCTATAGCGCAGGAAATTAAAGGCGTGGCAGCACCCAAAGCGTTTTCATGGGCTGCTTTCTACTTAATGTTTAATTGCCCTTTTGATGAACCCGAATAATCCTATTTATTAGGAGTAGAAATGAATAAAATATTACATGGACACGTATTAGATAGAATATCCGAGATCGCCAACGAGTCGATTTATTTAACAGTGACATCTCCGCCTTATTATGCTTTGCGTGATTATGGAACTGGTGGCGAAATATGGGGCGGCCAGCACGACTGTGAGCATGAATTCGGTGAAAATATAATAACACAGCAAAGGGGTGCAAAATCCGGACCAACCGCGAAAGTTGGAAACCAAATAAATGAAGTTTGTGATACTCACGTAAATAATGGTGGTTTCTGCCGAAAATGTGGTGCGTGGCGTGGAGAACTCGGACTCGAACCTACGCCGGAATTATTTATCGACCATTTGATGCAGATATTCGATGAAGTTAAACGGGTGCTTAAACCAGACGGTTCATGCTGGGTAAATATCGGCGATAGTTTTGGCGGTTCGGGCAAAGGTGCTGACGGAATATGCGGAAAAGAAGTTTGTGATATGAGCGAAATTCCACAAACAACAGGAAAACCGAAATCCTTAATCGGTATTCCCGAAATGTTTGTGCTGGCAATGAAAAAACACGGATGGATTCGCAGGAATACAATAATCTGGTATAAAAAATCGGCAATGCCAAGTTCAGCTAAAGACCGATTCACCGTTGATTTTGAATATTTTTACTTCTTTACCAAGCAACCTAAATATTACTTCGAACAGCAATTTGAACCGTTTGAGGACCAAGTAGCACAAAACCTTATTAGCGGTCCAACGTCCAAAACTCGCGGTTCCCGTGAGAATAATTCTAAATATAAAAACACAAATTATGGCGGAGATGGTTCATCTTTTCAAGGTCATTCGGGATACCATAATTCAGAAGGCGATTTAATGATAAATCCAGAAGGTCGCAACATGCGCACAGTTTGGGAAATTAACCCGCAAGCGTTTCCCGATGCGCATTTCGCAGTATTCCCTGAGAAATTAGTCGAAACACCGATAAAAGCGTGCTGTCCAGAAGATGAAATCGTACTCGATCCGTTCATGGGTTCTGGCACAACCGCAATTGTCGCAATAAAACAAGGCAGAAAATACATCGGGATTGAAGCTAATCCGGAATACGTACAAATGGCAGAAAAACGGATAAAACAAAATCGTTCGTTGTTCGATTGATTAATTAGGTTTTATAATTTTGCGGGATCCCTGCATTTTGATATTTTTTGATTTGTAATCCGTGCAGTCCGGATCATTTGATAAAACACCATTTATTTTGCAAGCGTCATAATTAACACATTCATGACAGAAATTGATCCCTTGCTGAATTTTTAGTGTGTCTATTTCACAGAATAGTTTTTCTGCTAAGATTAACGACTCTTTTAGATATTTTTTATCTTCTTTCCCTTTTTTCGTTAATATTTTCACCTGTTCTATTTCCGCAGCGATTATTAAATGCGTTTCGTCTCTTCTATTAAATGTCAATCCAGTTAGTTTCTCGAAAACCGTTAGGGTTTCACACACGGATTGGATTATCGTCTTTACTGTTTGCAATTTCATATCGCCCATAATTTTCCTTCGTTTTTTTTCCGGTGGTGTCCAAACATGCGACCAGTCCCTGGGTTCTAAAAGCACAATTTCACGATTTATTTTTCGGGTACCGTTAATTTCCGGCGTTGCTTTAATAAAAAATTCCTTAAAACTCTTGAAATATTTTCCCTTTAGATAATTTTTCGCTTTGTTAAAATGCTTCGTTGCATATCTGAGATAACCGAACCCGAATGTAAAACCCCCGGAATTCCAAGTGTCAGTATGCGACGACACAAGATACGAAAACAATCCAAACCAAACATAAATACTTTGGAATTGCGTTTCTGAAGACCATTTATCATAGATCGCGGCTTTAATTGCGTGATAATTATCAGTGACTCTGACTTTTTGCGGGAATGCTGCTAAGAACGCTTGGAATGTTGCTATGAGTAATAACCAAAACTTTTCGAATTGTGGTGAATATATTTTCTCTGTTTTGGTTTTCCTAAATTTATTCTGAGAACCTTCCCTTCGGTTTTTCATTGAATTTTTATCAGAAGGGATGTTTTCTTTAGTTATATTATTATTTATTAAATTAATATTATATACAGTCTCGTTTTTGGGACTCGTCTCAGTCCCGCTTTCGGGACCGGGGTCAGGATTTATATGCTTTGATACTGGTTCGTTTTCAGTTGTTCCGCAGCTTCCGGAAAAATGATTGTGATCCTGTTTTTTTCGCGTGCTGGAATCGCGATAATTAAACAAATTTCGTTCCTCTTTTAACTCGACCACAGAATAATCTTTTTTGACGAACAAGTTATAATAATTTTCTGTGTTTATTTCCCATCCTGATAAAAGATTCTTCTTTTGAAGTGAATTTAACCGGCGAAAAACAGAAGATTTAGAGATCCCACATTTTTTTGCATAAAATTTCCACAGAGGACCATAAATTTCAAAATCTCGATCACCTACGATTTTATTCATCAAATCTTTTTCGGATGTTGTTAGCACCGGGCAAGCATCAACAACATTCAAATGCTTTGTAAACGCGCAATTTTCAACTAATGGCATTTTTATCTCCAGGTTATTTATTTTGGTTTTCTTCTTCTCGGTAATATTCCAAAATACCTTCAGCGTCTTTCAACTCTTTTTCAATCATATCATTGAAAGTTTCATCAATCACATCTTTGTAAGTCTCGTAAACATTCTCTGTTTTGTTCGAATCACACCCGCGCACAACGAGTATCAAAATCACGCAAAATATAATGACCGCGCCGATAATTATGGCGACTTTTACTGGCTGTTTCTCATTTTTGTAATAATTTTGTGCTTTTTTAGATAATTCAGAGGCTTTTCTGCGCGTTCCACCAAAGTTACCGGTTTTTCTCGGTTTTCTTATCCCCCGATTCTTCTGTAAAAATCCACGTTTGTATCGTCGATTACGAGAATTCATAAAATTTCCTTAAATTTTAGCGAGGTACCGGAGTCGAACCGGTTTGGTCATGGTTATGAGCCATGTTCAGATGCCGACCTGCCACCCGCAGTAATTTTCAAAGTTGCCCACCCGTTAAGAGCGGGCTTACTCTTGGTTCACAAGAGTTGTTAATTTGCAATGTGATTCCCATAAAAGAGAATGAAAGAGTTTAAAATTCCTTTACCGCTCTACTACATTGCAGTTTTTCAAATAAAAGAAGGCTGTGAGGGACGAATTCACAGCCGCAGGTAAAAAAATATAATCAAGGCATTGAAGCCATAATTACCAATGATAATTTTTAACCTGCGCATTTTACGTCCCGCCAATTAAAAGTTTAATGAAAAAAACCAGAAAAGCAAGAAAAATAATAAATTTAAGTTGTTTTATTTATTTTTCGTGTACAATATAAAGTATGGACGTAATTTCAGGAAAGTCAAATTAAATAAAATTTTTTCTGAAAACGGGTTCAAATGGCAATATTCGCAAAAATAAGAAAGAAAATAAAGCATAAACTCACTGGCGCCGCCATAGCGCTTGGAAAAATGCGCTGGCGGGGAGGAAAATATGACGATGCCGCTTACGTTACCGTAAAATCATGGGCGTCAAAAAAATTGACCGGCAAATTGTTACAATGGAAATTCCCAGCTAACGCCTGGATGAACGACTCTGAATTTCTCACAAAAATTGTCCGCGATCCTTCAGTTGCACGTTTTATTTACGGGCGGCGCGAATTTGTCGCAGGATTGCCATATTTTTTCGAAGGGAATACCGCAAGACAGATTTTAGCGTACTATGAGATTTTTAAGCATATACCACTTTACGGGAAATATGCAGGACACGGATTATTGTGGCACTCTAGCGAAGGAATTGCCACTGGCACGCCTTTTATCCGTCAATACCCGGGAATAGTAAAAATCAACGGAAAACAAATCTGGATTCCGTGTAAAACAATCAAACAATCAGATTTTCGCAATTGGCACCTTGAACATAAATCAACAAAAAATCCGGTGTACGAATGGAAAAAAGTCGAATATTTCGTCGCGCCGGACGGTAAAACGATGCGCGGAATCCCGCGCGGATTAACTCAATACGAAAAAGAACAATGGATTATCGCAGGTCATAACGACGTTGAGGACCAGGACGGATTTTGTCTCGGTTTTTATGAATCAACGTATTATCCATGGCGCCTGATCGCCGATTGTACTGCTTATCAAGGCAACACAATCGAGATTTATCATAAGCCGTCATTAGTAGCATCTTTCGATCCAAAATATTCCGGCAGCAATCAAATATCTCCGAAACTGATCAAATCCGTCTTGGACGAATTCGTTAAAGAAATGACCGCAAAAAAAGGCGGTCACATCTTTGGCAGCAATATCCCGATGAAACTTGACGTAATTGATATGTCTGGCGTTGCTTTCGCGGCAATAGAAACACTCCGCAGCGCAAAGATAAAAGAAGTCGGGGATTTATGGCTGGGAAGCTCACATGTGATGACAGGCGAAGGCGGCGCGGGCGGAGATACAAAACGAGCGAGTAAAACAGCAAAAAGCATTCTTGTAAGCTATACCGCGAATGACAGATATTACCTCGAAGATATTATTAATTACAACGTAACACCGCTGATTCACAAGTACAATCCATCTTTAATGCGCGAATTGGGAATAGAAAACCCTGAAGATCAGCCAAGATTCAAATTAGGCACTGAAATCGACACCGAAGAACTGCGCAAAAACTTTTCTATGTTGAAAACTCTAGGAATAGATTTATCTGGACTTGAACCGCGCGCAATTCTACGCGCAATGAACATGACACACCTGATAAAACCGGAATCTGAGTTGAATTTCCTCACAATGAAAGAACCCGGACAAGCGGGAATGACACCACCAAAAATAACGCCTGTTATAGATGGGCGCGCGACAGAAATAAAAGGCGATTCTGCAAATCCAGGAGTATCTCAATTGGATTCTCCTATAAACGACAAGGAGCTTGAATAATGTCAGACGAAAAAAATTCAGACGAAAAACACGACGACGGCATCAAAATTGTGATCCTTGACGCGTTTAATGATGAAAACGGAACTAAAACCGTATTTTTGCGCGGGGTATTTGATGAAGAAATCCGAATTGATAAATCCCGGTTCGCTCCGAACGTTGTTGTAAAGCGAATTCGCGCTAATATCGTCGCACCGACACCGATTCCAACATTCCGCGTGGTGGGCGACCAGTACGAACAGATTAAACTCATTGCAACCGAAAAAAAACTTCTTGAAAACGAAAAAGAGGGACTTGTATTAAGAAACGCGCAACTTAAGAAACAAATTGATGCTGCTCAAGAGGATTATCGACTTTTCACCATAAAACACGAAAAAATTCTGAAGGAATCAAAAGAAAAATCAAACGAACTCGACAGCTTGCGCGACTCGTTCACAGAATTAAAGCAATCTGAAGAAATGCTGAAAAACGAAGCAGGGATCCATAAAACGCAATTAACACAAATCAAAGATGAAAACGATACTAACATCAAGCTGTTAGCCGCAGAAAAGGAACTAAAAGAAGCGCACAAAGCCGAAAGGGTAAAATTAATGCACGGGAACGAAGAATTACGCGTCGGGTCCGCGAAAATGAAAGCAGAAAACGAAAAAATGCGAGAAGAAATAAATAATTTAGCAGCAAAATCACCTCCGTCCAAAAAATAAAGGAAAAATATGAAAAATAATGAAAAAACCCGCTCAGAAAGTCTTAGGCTTGCGTTTAACGCGGAAATCGCTGATGGTAAAAGTTTAGAAGAAGCGGAAACAAACGCTAACGCAATTATCGCGAAAACGGACTTCGCAGCGCAATTTTACGCCGAAGAAGATTTTGATAACAATAAATTCGCAATTCGCAATCTCGAAGGGTTTTACGAAACCGGAAAAGAAGATCTCAACGGGGTTTTCCAACGTTTCGACGCCGCGCGCGTTGACAAAATAGTAAATATCGCGCAAGAACAAGAGAAACTGCTGGGTTATCGCCATCCTTTTTTCTTGGACGGAACTGATCACGACAAAGACCGCGTTTTAGGCGGTTATGTTGAAAATATCATATCAGAAACACGCTCACAGATTGATGTTACAGGCGAAAACGTAACAATGGAGCCGAAACGCACGATGATATTTGATATTATCCCAAAAGACCGCGACTCATACGAAAGATTGCAATCTGGAGAATTTCCATCGATTTCTCCAGAATTTGCGAATCCGCAAGGTGAACTTGAATTAGACGGAGTATCATTCGGACAATATGGTCCACACAACAGGAATACGCCGATAAAAGATGTCCCGGTGCGTAAAGTAACGCGCGAAATTGAAGGCAAAAAGCAAGAAGTTGAGATATTCAGAGGTAAAACAATATTATGTTTCCAAGGAGGACCTATGAAACGAATTCCAAGTAAAGAAGGCGATATTCAAAAACCAGGTGCAGGCAACCCAGCGGATGGCGCGCCACCTCCGCCAGCCCCGCCTCCGCCAGTCGATCCAGCAGGCGGTCCGCCACCAACTCCACCAGTCCCACCAGTCCCACCGGTTCCACCGGTTCCACCTGTTCCGCCACCGACAATCACAGAACCGATTCCCCCGGATAACAAACTTGATACCCAGCGAATCAGCGAACTCGAAGGAAAGGTGGATTTACTTTATGACATGATCCGCGACGGGATGATGATGTCTGGTGACGACGGTTATCGCAAACTTTTATCAGCATCGTCAACAAAGGAAATTGAGTTATCAGGAAAGCGCGTAATGACCGGAAAGTCCGACGCGAAAATGAAATTATCAGCAAAGGCGGTAAAAAATTCAGATTTACCGGATTATTGTGTTGATGATGCACAATTCGCATGGGAATCAGCGCAGCGCGGAGACGAAGACGCGTTCCTGAAATTCTCAACTGGATTGACAAAGCAAGTTGAAAAGACACCACCACCGACAAAAACGGGATTAAACACACCGGAACCGCCGTCAGATTTCGTTTTCCAAAATAAAAAGATAACTTTCGATTCCTTGAAGATGCATTTTCAGAGTTCTCAGGCTTCTGAGGACGAAGCGATGGTCGCAGCTGGCGAAGCTCTGGAATTTTTAGATGAGCTTCCAGAAAAACAAAAGGTTTCCACGTTTAAGGGCATTGACACAGAAGACAATTTCCTGAAGGCTGGAATCAATAAAATTTCGCGTGATTATAAAAAACGCGATTAAATGTTAGGAAAAAATAAGTTCACCTTTTCATAAGGAGCAAAAAATGGGAAGAGTACCGAATCCAGACACTTACGCAGGGAAACATTTAAGCGGTGACGTGGTTAAAAAAGGTAATCACAGCGTTCGAACTTCAACAGGATACCTGGCAGCCACCGAAGCCGCTGGAATTATCCAGGGAAAGTATGTTGGCGTATGCACAGATTACAGCGATCATCACATACCAGAACAAACAGGTGACGGGTTGTTAGAATTAACGATTTCGCCAAGAAGCAGAATTGAAGGCGAACCGATTACAGGCGCCACGCGCGCGAAAGTCGGCGATCCTGTTTACGTTACAGGCAATTACGATGCGCAAATACTTACGATGACAAAATCGGGCGTCGAAGTTGGTTATTTGCTAGAATTCCGAAGCGCAACCGATTCCGATTTGTGGTCTTTCGCCACGGATGCGGAATATTCGTCTCTGAGCTATGATGCTACCGCGGACGTTGGAGTCGCTGCGGATGTTTATGCGATAACGCCCATCCCGGCACCCAACGAGTACAAAACCGGACAAAAATTCATCGTTCTTGCTCCAAATACTGACAATGCAGGCGCATCAACCCTGAATGTTGGCGGTCTTGGTGCGAAAAACATCTTGGACGGTGAAGGAAACAATCCTTTAGCTGGCGATATTGTAACGACATTGCCGATGAACGTAGTTTACGATGGAACGAGCTTTATTCTGTTTAATCCAGCGACAAAGACGACCTGGAAGGACAATGAAGAAAGAACTGTTGTGGGATTAGACGCCGGAGCCGCTGATGCCTACACAGTCGCTACCGACCCGTTTTATCCGCTTGCAGACCGTCTTCACGTAAGAATCTATGATCCACTTAATGATAATACCGGTGCTTCCACACTGGATTATAATGGTGGTGGGGCTTTGGCAATTGTTGACGGAGAAGGAAACGCCCTTCGCGCAGGTGCAATTGTACAAACACTTCCAATGGAATTGCAGTACGATGTTACTAACACAAGATGGATTTTACAGAATGATGCGATTGAAGTAACGCGTAAAGCCGAAAAAGCCGACGTTCTGACAGTAGCAGACACAGGAGTCGCCGCGGACGCTTATGTCGCGGTAACCGATCCAGTCATCGCTTTGGCAGCGGGATTAACTCTTATTTTGACAGCGCCAAATCTTGACAACACCGGTGCAACGGGTCTGACTTATAACACCGTCGCAGATGCTGTCGTGGATGGTGAAGGAAACGCGCTACGTGCGGGTTCGATTGTCGCAACAATGCCAGCGGTGTTGATATTCGATGGTGCAAACTGGATTCTGCAAAACGACGCGATTGAAGTTACGCGAAAAGACGAAGAAGCTGACGTTCTGACAGTAGCGGACACAGGAGTCGCCGCGAACGCTTATGTTGCGGTAACCGATCCAGTGATTGCATTGGCAGCTGGATTAACTCTCGTTTTACTCGCGCCGAATCTGGACAATGACGCTGCATCCGATATAACGTACAATGGTGTCGCTGACAACATTTTCGACGGCGAAGGAAACGAACTTCAGCCAGGCGATATTGTCGCGACAATGCCAGCTGTTCTGGTTTTCGACGGTGTAAACTGGGTTCTGCAAAACCCGGCAACACAGACAACACGCAAAGACAACGATCCGATAATGTTGTTTGATGTTGACGCCGGTGCTGCGGACGCTTATGTTGCAGTAACCGATCCCGCGCCAGTTCTTGCAGCTGGTATTTTCCTTCTTTTGATTGCACCTGCCGCGGATTGCACTGGTGGTGCATGTACTTTGACATTCAACGGAGTCGCTGATGCGATTCTTGTCGCTGGTGGTGGCGCGCCTGCCGCAACTGACATTCAAACGGATTGCCCGGCGCTCTTGTACTTTGACGGAACAAATTGGATTCTAACCAATCCACAAGCATAAGATTAATGGGGTAAGCCCGTTAATTCGGGTTTACCTTGTTAAAATAAACAGACCATGAACTTTTTTTATAAAAGGAGAATACAATGACGCTTGAAACAGCTCAAGGTCCAGGAATCCTGCATTCGGACGCCGTATCGCTTGTGCCGGAACTCTTAATCGAGTGTGAAGATGAGTTTAACAAAGCTCTTTTACTCGGTGGTGAATTCGAACTTCCTGAGACAGTCTTAAAAGAGGATGTTTACGATACACCGTTTAAAACATTCAAAGTGCCTTATTCTGAGTCAGAACCCGCTTACAAAGCACCGAATGAAACCGGTGATGTTTCCGGACTTGGTTACAAGTCAGACATTTATTACGATGACAAATACCAACACGGAAAAGGGTTCACGATCGAAGACTTGAACGATGTTCCAGAAGACATTCCGGGTGATATGACGAACTATCTGATTGACTGGTATAACTACCACAAATTCAACGTTACGATCAAATCAATCCTGGAAGGTAGCGTGTCTGCAAAGGCAGGTCCACATCTTAAACTGACAGCGCCCAACGGAATTAACCTATTTTCAAATTCCACGTCTGTATTTCATGTTGGCAAAGCAACATCTGATCCTGGTGGCGGTTACAAAGGGAATATTGCCGCGCAATACGCCGGGAATATGTACACGGGACCTTACGCGGTCTCAAACGCGGGATTCCGTCAAATGCTTAAGGAATTCTATCGCGGGTGCATCGAGGAGCGTCTTCCAGATGGTCGTCCGGTATTTGGTCCAGCAGAAACTTCAAAGCCCAAAATCGTTGTGTTGAGTCCCGACGCTTACATGGATCAATGGTTTGAATTCTTGAGTGAGAACCTGATTTCATGGGATACAAAAGCAGCTGGAAACGTCACAGTATCTAACGAACTACCAAAGAAATTCCAGGTGGAAGTACACCAAGCGCCTTACTTGGCGTCGGGTTTTTGCTATTTGTTCCTGGCTTCTCGTGGTCCTAACAGACGCGCCCCACTATATTTGAACCACAGAAAGATGAAATACGGTGGGAAAGACGTTACAATCGAAAGATCCAACGGAAACAAATCAACAATGCGCTTGCTGACTTCAGATCCGAATTCAGAAGTTGCAAGGAAACGCGAATTTTGGGAAATGTTGCTCTGGTGGAATGCCGAAGCAAACGCAGGCGAAAGTCACGGCACAGGTAAAGCGACAATGGCATAAAAGATGCAATTCGAGAAGAATTAAGCTAAAAAACAAAAAACATTCTAAGCGAGGTTGAAATGACTAAAAAACTTTATGAGATATATCTTGCGGACGAAAGCCCCAAAGATATGACCGAACTAACACTAAAAATCAAAAGGAAAAGAGAATTCATCGATCAAATTACAGGCATAAAAACCGAAAAAACAGTTGACGATTCCCGGATTGTGCTGGAAGTTCACAAGTTCTTACCTGTGAACAGGCATTTGTGCGGGAATCGCGATTGTGATAGGATTGAAAAGAAACCTTATCCTAACGGTGCCATCGAACATATCCGCCATAAATTTTATTATCTTCCGTTGAATAATGATTCAACAGTGTGTCCAAAGTGTCGAAAACAAGGTCGCGCGATAGAATTCCAGCAATTTAAGCGTCGAGAAGTCTTTGAAAAAACAGACGCGGAAATGCGGGAAATAATAAAAGCCATTTCACAGTATCCGTTCCCAGAAAACATAATCCTGAAGCGATTTTCGGAAAAATCAGAGATTAAGGCAATAACAAAGCAGGTAAAAGCCGAATCGAAAGAAAAACCACCGGAAAAACCAGATAAAAAACGGAAACCAAAGATCAAGAATCAAAAAAAGAGTTAAAACCTTAGTTTATACGAATAATTGAGGTGAAAATGGCAGTAGATATACCAACAATTAACGCTGCGATGAAAGCCCGGTTTTCTGAAGATTTGTTGGGTGATTTAACGAATCAAGGTGATGAAAACTGGTCTATCATCAAAGAAGTGACACTTAACGCCGCATGTTCAGACGGAATTCAGGAATTCCAGATAATGACAGGCTGCACTTATGGTGTTGAAGACAGAGAAGATGCGGAAATAAACATAATCGTATCTTTTACAATGTATAAATTATATCAATATGCACAAAACACAGAGATGATGCTCGATTATGAAAGACTACTTGATAATGCCATTGAAAACTTCTTAATTCGTGGAAATACCATTGTTTCAACTAATAAAGCTCATGCGAGCGATAATCGACCGCAAGATAATAAAGGATACAAAACATCTAAATCACAAATTGACGCATCTGATTTAACAAGCGATATTTCTCCTTATGTTGACCCTAGTTCGCCTTACAGAAGCTAAGGAATGTCATGGCTGATAACCAATTTGATAAATATGAATCGCCAGTCAGAGTAAATCAGACGCGCAGTTCACCAAAACAAGACGTAGTTCCGAAAAAACCCGATGAAAACAATACTGGGAAACCAGCAAAACCGCCGCAGAATTCATAAACGTTTAGGAGAGCAAAATGGCAGCAATAAATCCAACTGAAACCGAAGTTTGGACTCAAATTAAGAAGGTTGTTTCTTTCTTGGAGTGGTGGGAAGATGCTTGTATCACTGACGGCACAAACGGGAGTGATCTTCTAAACGCATTTCAGTTAAATATGGAGACAAATTTTCCTGCTGAGGTCTTAAACACAGTAAAAAACCTGAGAAAAACTCTGATATCAGTAGAACCGCAAGCAAACACGTTATTCAGCTTATATTTCAAGGAATTAGCACGCGCGATGAACATAACTGAGAGTTCCGAGAATGAAATGATCGAACAGATCGCGACCTACATGCACAACAATGCACAATCATTAAATTCTCGCGCTTTTACTCGCGCCGCGTTCGCCGCAAAGGCGGGAAATACTGGTGACATGACGGTTGTTCGACATAATACTGATTATCTAGGATATCCGATCGAAACTGGCAGAAAAGCGCACGCGATTAAAGCTGAGGTCGTCGTCGCGTTCTCTCAAGGAGCGGATTACGGGAACGATGCAATTACCGTGCAATCCACAACAAAAGCACCGTTTGACAATCTTGACGTTACCAGTTTAGGCGAAAATATATTAACTTCAACAAATTCGTTGTACGGTCGAGACGGTGGCGCGAATCAGCTTAAGAATGCAGGATTCAAGTCATATAATTCAACTTCGGGTGAATTCGCGTCGTGGGAACACACAACACCGGCAAACGTTACGCGAGAAACAGCATCCGCAAATTGTTTTCGCGCTAATCAAGGAACTATCAAGACTGCCGCGCAAACTGGAACGTTTACATCAGCAAAATTCTCAGGAAACGAAAATATATCTCAAATCGTTAAAATGGACACGTCAAGGACACCATATTTAGGAATTTTGCGGTATAAATACGCAAACGCCGGCGATACATCTGATATTATCATGACGGTTGGCGGAAATTCCACCACGGTCGCCGCTGCCGCCGATGCAGCCTTCCACACTTTAACTTTAGTGAGTTATTACAGCGATGCAGTGGCGACTCCGTTAATATTCAGCATCGAAATTGCTAATTATAACTTGGATTTCGTCTATATTGACGATGCGCATTTTGTGAAAATGCCGTTAATCGAGAATTCTTACTTGAATTTCATTGCTGGCGCGACAGAAGCGCGCGGGCGACGCGAAAAAGCTGGCGCAGACCCATACGAAGGCGACACCTGGACAGCAACGGATACAGCGCTCGACGCCGGTACAATCCAGAAAAGATTCGTGGCAGCGTTCAAAGCATACGGAATTTCTCTGGCAAGTAATAACGCAGGCGGTGAAACAATCACAGACCCATAAGGAGACATAAAAGATGGCGTTCGATCATGAAAAAACAATGAGACAGGCGTGCGAAGTCTCTTTCGGTGGGAATATCATCGGACACACTTTACGCGGGGTTCGTATTCGCATGACACCAAAAATTCACATACAACTTGGTGAAGAAGGCGGAGAAGAAGTCCTGAACGCTTACTGGGGCGGTATGACCGTAAGAGTTATCACAATGATGTTGCAAGTTTATAGCGATGCCGGTGTAATCAGTGCCGGTTTCTCACTTTTAGGATCAGGTACAACAGTAACAATACCAAATAATAACTTAAAGGTCGGTACACGTATAGATACCTCGACATTTGCAAAAAGCCTGATAATTCAGCCGGTTGTCGTGCCAGGGAAGAAAGTAACGGTATCAAAAGCATTTGGGATAGTAAACGGTGAAATACCTTTAGAATTACGCGGGGATGTTTATTATCCGGTGCATTTTTTCTGTTTTATTCGTGGATCAGACACATTTAAGCTGGAGGATGCAACATAATGATACAACCAGCAATCATTATAACTTTCACCGCCGATGCAACACAACAATGCACGCAAGGATCGCATTGGGTTAAGCCACATTACAGACGCGGTAAAGAAGTTGCTGGTTTTTGCAGAAAATCCCGCGGTGGGTCGAAAATTAATCAAAATAATCAACAAATTAATCAAAAAACACCAAAAACAACAGTAATTAAACCAGAAGTAAACTTAAAACTGCTTGAGAATTATAAATCGATCATGATTAACCTGTTTGGGAAAGAAAAGCTCGGTGGCGAACCCCTAGACATAGAATTAAAAGCTTTGGGTGGAAAAAAGGGCGAATATAAACATCCGCCTGGCGTTACAGAGAAATCAGACTACGAAATTACTTATGCGATCGCAGAATTGTCGGATTTAATCACGTCGCATCAACCCGGGAAGCAATTCGGCGCAGATTCGCGCTTCCCGGAAGGCATTCAAGACCGAGATTACACGAAAAAAGCCGAACAATCCAAAGTTATTGACATCGCAGCGAAAATTGATCCCGCTTTTATGCTCAGTGAAGCTGTTTCCGCCGCGGAAGGACCGCCGATTGTAACAACAGACGGGATAGTGCTATCTGGCAACGGTCGAACAATGGGATTGAAGCTAACGAGGTCAGACTTCCCGAATTCCGCGGAAAAATACCGAGAAAAGTTAAAAAGACAGGCGATTCGATACGGATTCAAGAAAACTGATTTAAAAGACTATGAATTCCCGGTATTAACAAGGATTATCGATATAGACTCCTCGAGTAAAGAAGCTGTTGACTTCGGTATCGCTGCAAACGCTAAAATAGGTGCGTCCCGCTCAGAAATCCGTGAAGCCGCGGCATTCGCAAACAATTTACCCGATACTTTGATGAATGAGATCCGCGATGCTGACGAAACAAGCATGTCCAGAATATTAGAGCAGAAAAACATCACTGATTTCATCCGCAACAATATTCCGGTCAAAGATCAGCAGACATTCATCAATCAGACGACAAATAAGATCACGGATTCAGGAAAAGCGCTGATTAAACGCATAATGTTGATTAATGCACTTGGAAAACCCGAAACTCTCGAAAATATGAGTCCGAAACAATATCGAACGTTCGAATCGATGTTACCAGTACTCATTGATTTATCACAAAAGCAAAAAAAAGGTAAAATTTCTAAAGATTTCAACATTTCTAAGCTCATTGAAGATTCACTGGACTTTTATTCCGTGAATATTACAGGTCGCGACTATAATTCGTATCAACATTACACCGAGCAAGCGGAATTATTCGAAGAAAAGGTAAAGCCCAGCCCGGAAGTCGAAGCGTTCATAAAAAAGTATGAAAAGTATGAGAATAAGCCGACATCAGTGAAAAACTATGTTAAAAACCTGATTAAGAACAGTGTCGCCGAAACTCACTTCTCAGGTGGTTTATTGGGGGTGGAACCGAAAACATTCGCTGAAATTATCGAAACAAGCGCGCCTTTGGCGGAAAAAAAAGAGGTCGCGATGTTTAATTCTGTAATAAAGATTAATTTCGGGGCGTGGTTCGATGCAGTTTTAGAACGAGACGAATATGACGAAATGAAGTTCTCAGATGAAACTAAACCAGAAAAAGTAATAAAACCGTGTCATAAAACAGGTTTTTGTGCTTACGGTCAAGTTGTTGAAGAATTTCCATTAAAATCAAAGAATGATGATAAATCATGCGAGATATTCGGTCACGATTGCCCGGTATTCAGGATGGCGGAATCTATATCAGAAGGAATACAAAAGGAATTATTTAATTCTGTGATTAAAATTAATTTCGCAGGAGATTTCGATGAATCCAAGCATAAACGTGATTCAGAAGGAAAATTCAGTAAAAAAGGTGAACAAATATCAAAGGCTGGTCGAAGGGTTCAGCGTCGCATCACTGGAGGCGAAGAAATGGTGAAAAATCCTCCGGGTGAGACTCAAACGATCCCGGATGTCGGCGGTGGCGTCGCGCAATTTATTGTTGATAAAATATTTAGAATATTCAGTGTTTACAACGATCAGAAAAGATTCCATGAAACGGCGTTGTCAGTCAAAACCACTAAGAAAAAAGGGTCAAAAGCGCAACGCAAGATTGACATCGCTGAGGAAAAGCTGGAAGCGAGTAAGAAAGCAGGGAAATACAACCCGGGGTATGAAAAGTTTGAATTCCTCAAAGCAAAATCGACAATAAAAATAAAATTTGACACAATCGCCATCGATTTGGACGGAACTATCGCGGAATATGACAAATGGAAAGGTGAAAGTAAATTCGGTGCAGTAAAACCGGGTGCTGTTGACACAATCAAAGAATTGAAAGAAAAAGGACACAAAATAATCATTTGGACAACCAGGGGCGATAAAGAGTTGATCGAAAAATATTTAGACGAAAATGATATACCTTGCGATGAAATTAACGAGAATTCGGAGCAACCCGAAGGATCATCAAATAAAATTATCGCAGATTTCTACATCGATGATAAAGCAATCGAATTTATCTCCTGGGACAAAATAAGTGAGAAATTACTGACGCAATCGACCATAAAGATTAAATTTCAAGCTGATTCCGGCAAAATTTGGGTAAAAGAGCATATGAGACGCGGAAAGACAGTCGAAGGACACTGGAGAGTGCGCAGGGGCGGTTCTGCACAGCCAACGACATCAGAGCGGAAAGCGACACCCATAGGCGTCGGCGCGCAAAAAAAAGGTGAAAAACCGAAAGAAATCACGTCAAAACCGGTTGAAAAGTCAGAAAAAGTAAAAAAGGTGCTGTCACAGCTCGCAGGATTAAAAAAACTGCGTATTGGACTTACCGCTCGCGAAAGTGCCTTCAAAGCCGAATTTGATACAAATGCGTCGAAATTAGCGGAACTTCTGCCAGAAGCTAAGGGTAGATTCAAAACATGGGTGAATAAAAGTATCGAAGCCAATCAAAAAGCTGCTGAACAGATAGAATCTGGCGAAATTTCCAGTCTAAAAGCCGCGCAGGTGCAGGGAATCATGATTAATTTCGTGAATATCCTGAAAGCGAATAAACAATTCAAAGAAAAACAAGATATAATTAAAAACGATGAAAAAGAACAATAAATCCGGAGGAAATGATGAAAATAACGTATGAAGAAAACTTTCTCACTGATGAAGTGGCACAAAAACTGTCTGAATCAAAGCCCAGCACAGAAATCGCGGGGCTGATCGCGGAAGCTATCGAGGATTACGATATTGAGGTCACGGATTCACCAAATCCGGAAGAAAACGAAGGTTTTTTGTTCGGCGCGTGGATCATGCACAATATTCACAAATTCCCAGACGAAAACGAGGAAGATGTGTTTGATTCCGCTTTAGCAGCATTCGCTGAAGAACATGGGGAAGATCCACCACCACCGGACACAACAAACCAGAATAATACTCAGGTTTCACCTCCTCCACCGCCAGAAAATGAAATCGAGATAAAAACCAGTGCGGAAACCAAATTAAAGTTTGAAACCGATCCGGTTTTCCGTGATTCGTACACAAAAGCAGCAAAATTATTGTGTTTTCGCACTTATTCTATGACTCACGATGAAATAATGTCAAAAGGTGCATCATCCGCGACTCTGAGGAAAAGAATTAAGAAATTATCCACGGAATTGCAAGAAAAAGAGAAGGTGAAAGCCGCACGAGGTGACGCAGATGCCAGAAATCAAATAGAAGTTGAAGAAATTCAACCTTTGAGATCCCAAATCTCAGATTTGAAAGAATT
>DAOWBJ010000154.1 GCA_030634125.1 Victivallales bacterium | reverse complement strand
CCCGTTACGGAGGTCATAGACGCAGAACGCGAACATACCATTAAGTTCTTTTACGCAATCTTTGCCGTGTTTATTGTAAAGCTGAACGATTACTTCAGTATCACAGCGGGTTTTAAATTTGTAGCCGTCCTGTTCGAGTGCGGTCCGCAGTTCATTGTGATTATATATTTCGCCATTAAAAACAACCGCGATAGATTTATCCGCGCTAAACATCGGCTGATGTCCGTTTTCAAGGTCGATAATCGAAAGGCGGCGATGCCCGAGCGCGACATTGTCATCAATCAGGTACCCGGAATCGACAAGACCGCGATAGGAAAGAGCGTCTTTCATTTTATGAATTATTGCTTCAACCCGTTTATCCGAATTATTAATAATTCCAGCAATACCACACATAAATTTCAGGTCTCCAGATTAAGAAGCTTATCAATCAATAACTAGAATCTATCATGCTTTAAGAATAAATTCAAGAGAAAGCGAATATTCCATTAAAAAAAATACCCGGAGGAAAACTTTTTCAAGCTTTCTCCGGGTATTCAAAATAAACTGTTATTTTTGCTGACCACTGGCGAAGTAGTCGAGCAGATATTGCGGCAGTTCAGGGATGTCCTTCGGCACATTGCCATTGCGCATGGATTCGTGTCCCAGGACTCCGGCCGCTACGGAATTACGTGCCGCTACGGGTGAAGTATTGGTTTTGACGCCATTCTTGACGAAGTCGATAAAAGTAGTAACAATCGACGGATCGGAACCGCCGTGAGAACCTTCGAGCGGTTTTAATTTGTAGATGATGTCCGGAGTCGCGCGCGGGCCGCGTTGAGTCCATACATGCACTTCGCAGTTGCCGTAATCGCCAATGTTTTCAACGCGCCCCCGCGTGCCGATAAATGTATAATTACGTTCTGAATCCGGCGTGTAATGACATTGAGCATAAGACATTTGAACGCCGTTATCCAACTGCATCATGATCATATTGTTGTCTTCAACATCAATAATCGGAGACAGCCCTGTTTGAGATTCCGGCGGCCAGTTAGAATCGCTCCAGCTTGCGTCTCCCGGATTATTTTCATCGCGACGTTCGCATTTGTCGTAAACGGATAATTTACCCATGCCGATAACACGCTGAGTATAACCGCCGCAAAGCCAGTGCATAACATCAATGTCATGCGCGCCTTTCTGCAGGAGCAAGCCGGTACTGTAACGCTGTTCGGAATGCCAGTCTTTGAAATAAGCATCACCGCCATAGGCAACAAAATGACGACACCAGGCAGTTTGAATATCGCCGATTATACCTGAATCAATGACTTCTTTCATTTTCAGGACAACCGGGAAATGGCGCATGTTGTGACCTAAATATAATTTAGAGCCGCTACGGTAAGCTGTTTCCAGCAGGCGGTCACAGCCTTCGATAGTAATTGCCATTGGCTTTTCGAGATAAACAGCTTTACCGGCTTCAAGCGCGGCGACAGCTTGTTCTTCGTGCAGGAAGTCAGGAGATGTAATAAATACTGCGTCAATATCGTCGCGTTTAAGCAATTCCCGGTAATCATCGCTTACAAAAACGTCTTCGCCAACTTTTTCTTTAAATTTTTCGAGTGCTTCCGGTTTTACATCCGCTCCGGCAACAAGTCTTGAACCTTCACCCGGCTTATGGGCACAGAGTGCTAACTGTCCGCGTCCCCATGCTCCGATAACACCAATTCTGAGATCTTTCATTTTTTTACCTTTTATGTATGAAAAAAAATTATAATGAACTATATTATTCTATAATAACCCTGGTTTTAATAAAAACGAGCGTGAAACAATATAAAAAGTAAAACAAGAGATGTGAAATTTTGACATATTCCTCAAAAACATTTGAATTATTAGTAGCTTCGGAATCCGTTTCCTACAATTCCTCACCAATTAATCACGACCATCAAGGCGAGTTGTATTTATTTGAATTTGTGCTGAAAGAACCCGGTTTTGTCGAGGTGGAATCCCGGCGTTATGATTGTCCGGCTGAAAGTTATTTTATGATTCCGCCAAATATCGAGAATAAATACTGGTCAGCTCCGGGGGTTACACAGGAAAAGATTTTCTTTGTCTGCCGCGGTTCCCTGATCAAATCTCTCTTAGAAATTTACGGACTTGAAAAATCATATATTGTAAAAGACGCCGGTTCACTGGTCAAATATTTTAATAATATGCTGATTTTAGCCAAGCAGTACGGCGCGCGTAAAGACCGGGAAGCGGCTTTAGTTTTTCACAAATTCACGCAGGCCGCGCATTCAATTGTTTATAAGGATGACGAGCCGCCTTTGCCGCCGGTGGTGCAAAAACTGCATAAACTCCTTGACGCGCATCTTGAAAAGAAAATAGATTTTACTGTTATAAATAAGGAAATTGCTTATTCTCAAGCTTATATAGTCCGTTTATTCAAAAAACACATGGGGGTAACTCCGCACGAATATATTCTCCGGCGGCGCATAGAAACCGCGCGGTTGCTCCTCAAACACAGCACGTTAAGTATCAAGGAAATAGCCGGACGTTTAGTATTTTCAGATCAATATCATTTTTCAAATTATTTCAAAAAATGCTTAGGAGTATCTCCAAGCCAATTCAGAAAGCCTGAACCAGCAGCCCGACCTGATAAACAATTGTTGTAACAATATAGGCTAGTACGGTTAATCCGACCAGTTGGAACAATGCCCAGAACCATGAATTACTTTCGCGTCTGGTAATCGCGATAGTTGCGATACAGGGAGCACTCAACAGGCAGAAAAGCATAATACAGTATGCCTGCAGTCCATTATAATGTCTGGGTAATTCATCACGTAAAGCAACAGGATTTTCCTCATCAATCTCGCCAAGCGCAAAAACTATTCCCATTTGGGAAACAAAAAGCTCTTTCGCTGGAAAAGCTCCTATCAAAGCTGTACCGATTTTCCAGTCAAAACCCATTGGTTTTAAAGCCGGTTCGATAGCATGCCCTATTCTGCCGGTAATGGTATAACTTAAACGTTCAGCCATTTCTTCATTTTTAATGTCCCGGATTTTCAATTCTTTTTGCTTCGTGGTCAGTTGGCTTTGTTCAATTTTTGCAATTTCAACCCTGTAATCTTTCTCCAGCTTATCTTTTTTGGGATAATTAGCCATTATCCACAAAATTACCGAAGCCGCCAAAATCAAAGTACCGGCTTTCTGCAGATAAACTACTGTACGTCCCCACATGTGAATACCAACGCTTTTAAGTGTCGGAATACGGTAAGGAGGCAGTTCCATTACAAAAGGCTCGTTCTCACCTTTAAATAGTGTTGAACGCAATAATTTGGCGCAGATAATAGCGGTAATTATACCGATTATATAGATTGAAAACATAACTAAAGCTTCCCATCTTTTAGCAAAAAAAGCAGGAATAATCAAAGCGTAAATCGGGATTCTGGCTCCGCAGCTCATCAATGGCACAACCAGCATAGTCGTCATTCTATCGCGCTTCAAGGTCAAAGTTCTAGTGCTCATAATCGCAGGTACCGAACAGCCGAAACCAATAAGCATGGGGATAAAACTTTTACCATGCAAGCCAATTTTATTCATGAGCCGATCCATTATGAACGCGACCCGTGCCATATAACCTGTCCCTTCCAGGATAGCGATGGCCAAAAACAAAAATGCGATATTCGGCAGGAAAACAAGAACTCCGCCAACCCCGGCGATAATTCCATCAACCAGAAGCGATTTCAAGGAACTTTCCGAGCCTGCCGACCACCACGACGAGATAAAATCTCCAAGCCATCCAAAACCTGCTTCGATCCAGTTCATAAAGGGATCGCCAATGGTAAAAGTCAGATAAAATACTACATACATCAAGCCTAAAAACAGCGGAATCCCAAAAATGCGATGTGTAACTACTGAATCAATAGCTTCTGAAATATCCCGGCGTTTCTGGAGAGTAGCGCTGACAACTTCACGGCAAGTTCCAGAGATAAAACCGTAACGATGCTCGGTAACAATAATCTCGCTTGGCTCATCAACATCATTTTCCAGTTTTTCAATTAGAACATCGGCTTTTTTGAGAACTTCTTTGCCTGACTCGAGCGATTCGAAAAGTTCAATAATTTCTTTGTCTTTTTCTAATAATTTTATTGCCAGCCAGTCGGCCTTATAGCCTTCCGGGATACTGTTGTTATCAGTTAATATCTTGCTCAATTCCAGAATAGGGAGCATTAATTCATCGCTGTAAGTTACTTTTTCAGATAGATGTTTGTCTTTTTCGCGAACAACTTCGCCAATGATTTTTTTTAATTCATTGATGCCTTCGCTTCTGTTTCCGACTGTACAAACGACTCTTGTTCCAAAAAGCCTGCCGAGTCGTTCGGTATCAATTTTAATACCTTTATCGCTGGCGTTATCAATCATATTCAAAACAAGAATCATCGGAACGCCGAGTTCCATAAACTGCAGAGTTAAAAATAAATTACGTTCCAGATTGGAGGCGTCAACGATATTAACCACGACTTCCGGTTTTTCGGTAATGATTACATTACGCGCGATTAATTCTTCAGGAGAATTCGCGGTCAAACTGTAAGTCCCCGGCAGATCAGTTACTTCGATTTCACAGTCTCCGGTCTTAAACGAACCAACGATTTGCTCAACCGTTACTCCCGGATAATTACCCACATGCTGGCGCGCGCCGGTCAAGGCGTTAAAAACACTGGTCTTTCCGCTGTTGGGGTTTCCCGCTAAAACAATTTCATATTTCTTTGTCATTTTACTGAACAACCTTAACTTTTATTTTTCTGCTCATGCCATGCCCGATTGCCAGGCGCGAACCTTTTACATTTATAACTAAAGCTCCCTGGCTATGGCGTTCAACTATTTCCAGTTTTTCATTAGGATAAATGCCGAGCGAGGCAATTTTTCGTTGAAACTCATAGCCGCCGGAAGTACTGACAACGGCTAGTGCCGTTCCTGTCGGGGCAAAGGTCAGTGACACAATCGGTGAATTATCTGTTGTTGTCATTGCTTATTTCTACTGTAATGTTAACAGCTTCCTCTTTTCTAAAAGATAAACTATAACCTTTAATTTTCACTTCAACAGGATCACCCAAAGGAGCAATCCGCTCCAATTTGAGTGAAGTGCCTTTCACTATTCCTAAATCCGCAAATTTCTTGTAACTGCGCATTTTGCGGGAAATAGAAACAAT
>DAOWBJ010000135.1 GCA_030634125.1 Victivallales bacterium | reverse complement strand
GTAGGTTACGCCACGCCTGAGGAGTTCGGTAACCTAATTGAGGGGATTTTCAAAAATGTGCCCAATATTGAGCGGGCTATTATTAGTGTTCATTGCCATAACGACCTGGGTCTGGCTGTGGCTAATAGCCTGGAATCGCTCAAGCGAGGGGCAAGGCAGGTGGAGTGCACCATTAATGGCATCGGAGAAAGGGCTGGCAATGCTTCGCTTGAAGAGATTGTAATAGGATTGCTTGTAAAATGTGCTCCTGAGTTATCGTTAAATTTTATGTTTAATCTTGGGTAAAAAGTTCCTGTTTCTAGATAGGAATAGTTCATAGTTTTTGTTGTTTCAAAAGGAGGATAACCATTTTCTAAGTGTATATTTACTTCTGCTTTTAATTCATAGAAAAATATTTCATGATCTCTATCTTTATTTTGCGAATAACTGTCCGTTTATCTGGAGTTATATTTATTATAAAACCGATAAGCCATATTCTGAAACCTGGCTGGGGCGCGCGATAAAATGGTTCCGCAGGAAAATAACTAAACGAATGATGCGGGAGGTATTGCGTTTAAATCCTGATTATATAATTTGCTCACATTTTCTCCCGGCGGAAATTCTTAATGATTATAAAGCTGAAAATGATTTCAAAACTCCGGTTTCGGTGGTAGTTACTGATTTTTCCCTGTACTGGGTTTATGTCAATACGGTTCTTGAGCATTATTTTGTAAACTGTACTGAGGTAAAAGCTTTATTGGTCGCTCGCGGCGTTAAGGATGAACGAGTGCATATTACCGGTTGTCCGGTTTTTCCTGAATTCACCAGAGAGTATTCCGGGGAAGAAACGCAGTTATTGCGCCGCAAATATGGTTTTCGGGACGGGATGCCTATATTTTTGGTAATGATGGGGGGAAATGGTGTCGGAAAAATGAAACACCTGTGTAAAATTTTACTGGAGCGCTTTCCTGAATATGGAGTTATTGCTCTGGCCGGCGATAATCCCAAAAAGGTTCAGGCATTGAAAACGGTCGAGCGAAAATATCCGGGACGATTATTAACCGTAGCTTTTACGAATGAAGTAGCGCAGTATCTGGCAATGAGCGATATTGTTGTAACGAAGCCCGGAGGAATTTCCACATCGGAATGCATTGCCATGAAGAAAGCAATGGTCATTATCAATCCTATTCCGGGTCAGGAAGAACGAAATGTTGACTATTTAATCGAACGCGGCATTATCACCAAGGCTTACGATGAAGACAGCTTGAAGTACCGGGAAGTTTTGTCGTCATTTGATCGAATGAAGTTTGTTGCTGATCAGCTTGAAAATATCAGCCAGCCCAGAGCTGGTTACGACATACTTGACATTGCCCTGAAAGGCTAAAATCAGGAGAAATTGATGAAAGTCGCGCCTTTGAGCCTACTACTGTTATTTTTGTCAGCGTGCAGTTCTTTGACTATTTCAAAATCCGCATCAGAGCGTATGATAGCTATAAACAGTAACGGTTCCCCTGCCCTGTATCCCGTCAAAATGAAATCCAGGAAGATTAAATACAGTTATGAACAACAGATTGAAAGTATAATATCCGGGATTAAAAAAAGCGGACGCAAAAAAATTCTGCTGTATGCATTTGGCGGTATGAACTCTCTGGATTCAACCGTTGAACGCACAGAAGAGTTGTCCCGGATTATTTATTCAGAATCTGATTACTATCCTGTCCTTATTAACTGGGAATCAGATTTGGCGGATTCCTACTATGATCATCTGATGTTTATAAGGCGCGGAGTTAAAAGTTATGCTTACGGACCGGTGCTTTCTCCTTTTTATCTATTAGTTGACATAGGACGCGCTGCTATTCGTTTACCGATTAATCTTGTCCTGCAGGCACGTGGAATTTTTCAAAATGACGCGCCGGGAAGTAAAATCAACACAAATGACACTAAAAAAATCAAACGGCTTAAAATCAAATATTATGTTGGGAAAGACTATAAAAAAGGTTATTATTCAATACCGCGCAGTTTAATGTTTTTGATCAGCTTCCCGATTCGAGTGATAAGCACAGCTGTTATTGACATGGGGGGCAAAAGCGCATGGGAAGTGATGATACGCCGTTCAAAAATCGTCTTTCAAAAATCACAGGCTTTCGAAAATAATTTTTCAGATGAAGTCAGCATACTGACTTCTCCGCCTGATGGTGCTCTTTCTATATTTATGGATCGTTTAGTCAAATTCAACAATGCGCATCCTGAATACGAATTTACACTTATAGGTCATAGCATGGGGGTATTTATTACCAATGGAATGCTAACGCGTTACGATATGCTGCCGTACAAAAATATTGTCTACATGGTACCTGCCTGCAGCAGCGAGGAAGCGGCACTGGTATTGCGCCCGTATCTGGAAAGGCATCCCGAATCAACTTTTTACAACCTGTGTATTCACCCCAATATGGACGCGAATGAAATGATGCTTTCCGGGTTTTTACCGCGTGGAAGCGTTTTACGCTGGATCGATTTATATTTCACCGATCCGTTAACGTCAAATGATCACTGTTCAGGTATATGGTATAATGCTATATATTCCATGCCGCGGCTTTTAGGCAAGGTTCAAGAACAATGTGTAATCAAGGTTTTCGGGATTCATGATCCGGCAACAAATACCATTGATATTGATATGCCGCAAAAACATACCGATTTCAGTAATCCAAAACTGCGTTTCTGGGAACCGGAATTCTGGAAGCTTCCTGAAAAGATCAGCAATTCTGATTGAATTCTTTACGCTTTGCTGTATGTTATCCTGTTATTGATATTACTACTAAAAAACAAGATGATTTATGACTAAAAAAGTAAAAAAAATACCAGAATTACTTGCTCCGGCAGGAAACCTGCTGGCTGGAATAACCGCATTTGACGCTGGAGCGGACGCGGTATACGCCGGCTTGAGCAAATTTAACGCACGTGAGCGGAGTGAAAATTTTTCATTCAACGACATGTCCTGCCTGATTGCCTACGCGCACAAAAACTCACGCAAAGTATATGTAACTTTGAACACTTTGATTAAAGAGATGGAATTGCCCGAGATAGTTGAGTTTATCGCTGAACTTGGGCGTATACGGCCCGATGCTGTCATTGTTCAGGATTTGGGTGTGCTGAGGATAATCCGGGAATATTTTCCTGATCTGGAAATTCACGCTTCAACACAAATGGGATTTCATAATTCCGCGGGTTTACGGGTTGCCGCCAACCTGGGCGCGAAACGCGTTATCCTTGAACGGCAAATCACACTTGACGAACTTAAAATCATGCAGAATGATTCTCCCGTTGATCTGGAAGTTTTTGTGCATGGAGCTTTGTGCTGCAGCTTGTCGGGACAATGTTTGTTCTCGTCCTGGCTCGGCGGCTGGAGCGGCAACCGCGGCAAATGCAAACAACCATGCCGCAGACGTTTTTACAGTTCAAAAGGTAACGGTTTTTTCTTTTCCACTCAAGATTTGAGCACTTTGGATTTAGTGCATAATTTTAAGCAAATGGGCATCGCGTCTTTAAAAATAGAAGGGCGGCTGCGCAAACCTGATTATATTCGCAACGCGGTAGCGGCTTACCGCATGTTATTGGACGTGGAGGAAAAACCTGACCGAAAACTACTGGGCGAGGCTCGTAAAATTCTCAGCGGAACTTATGGACGCAAATGGTCCCACGGTTTTTATTCTGAACAATCCATCAAAGATTTAATACGGCATGACACTCCGGGAGCGGCTGGTCTGCTTTGCGGGCGGGTGGAGCATACCGACGACAAAGGTTTCGGCTTTAAAACCGCGCATCGTTTATATCTGGGCGACAGACTTCGGGTTCAGCCCGCGACCGGCGATGAAGGCCCGGCTTTGACCCTGACGCGGATGTCGGTAGATGGACATCGAAGCATGAAAGCAACGTCTGGACAGGAGTGTTTCATTTTCTGCGACAAAGAAATTCCAATGCGCGGACTGGTTTATAAAATCGGGGAAAATTATGACGATATGCAGGGGAAACTCGCGAATCTGCCTGAATTACGTTCAGCCCTGGACTTACAGGTAGGAATCAATTCGACTGAAATACAAGTTGTGATCCTTAACGCCGACTGTCCTGTCTGGAAACATCCGCTACTGGCGCAGCCGGCCAAAACCCATGCTTTGGCTCCGGGAAAAGTCGTTATGGAATTTATGGCGAGCCGCTCGGAAGAATTACGGGCGGGCAGTATTCATGTAGATATTGATGGTGAATATTTCGTCCCGGCCAGCGAACTGAAAAAAGTAAGGCGGGCATTCTGGGACTGGGTACTGGCAAATGTTGACCTTAGTACCATTTTTAATAACAATATTAAGGCATTAGGAAAATTCCAAAAGGATTATCTGGCGATAAAGAAAACTAAAATCAAAGCGGCGGAATTGCCGGAAACTATTGTCATGGGCCCAAACACGAATCTGCCGGGTAAACGCACAGCGGTAAAAGCTTATCCAATTGCTGATACAAACCGCATGACGGATGAAGTCATCCTGCCGTCTTTTTGTCCAGAGCAATACCTCAATAATCTGCGCAAAATGATAAAAGACGCTTATGAACGCAAAATCAGACGTTTCAGAATTACCGGTCTGTTCGCTCTTGACCTTTTGAAAGAATATACTGATATTCAAATTTTCGCGGGTTTTCCTCTGCCAATTTGCAATTCTCTGGCGGTCCGGGAACTCGCGGATCACGGTGTTCACAAAATTCAGGGATGGATTGAACTGGAACGCGACGCCTTGACTGATCTTATCACAAAATCAGTTCTACCGGTGGAAATTTATCGTTACGGACGCCCCCCCCTGCTTTCAACCCGTGCCTATATTTCAACTCAAGGCGAAATAAAAGACGCGCGCAACAATTTCTTTGTTGTCAGAGAGGACCGGCGCACTCATATAGCAAGCCTATATCCCAAAAATGTTTTTTCCATTCCGCGCATACCGGATACTGCTGATTATTATGATTTATCCAACGCGAACTGGAATGCCAGAGACATTGAAAATTTCAATTTTGATAATACCTTAATGTAGGATTCAATTTAAATTAGCATTTTTATATGCAATGTAGCATAACCGTCCCGGTTGTGAAGATACTCAAGCGAGACGCTTAAGCTACATTTCCCGTGGTTCTTTTGGGGATTGCCGATGAGGCGCATACCCGAAGGTATGTAACGAATCGACAAACACAAAGGCATTCGAGATAATTGCGGAGATGTAAAAATTATTTTTGAACGGCTCCTTAATACGAAAAATACAAAAACGTTATAAATTATTGCGCAAAAACACCAAAGCTAAAGTTTGACCCCGGTGTTATTATATCTGTATAGGGTGATTCTGACTTATTCTCCAAAAGCTCTAAGATAGAGATCCTGCAATAATTCCTGGTCAATTGTAGTTGCAGAATCGGTGAACTTAACCGGCTTTGCCGGGACTTTGAACATCGAACATTCAACATCGAACGCCCAACATCGAATGAATTAATAATAAATCAATTGCGAATTTGACAATAGTTAATGCTTTTTTGACGCAACTAACATAAGTCAAAAACACCGGCCGCTTGACCACTTAAGAAGCGTAGTGGTCAGGCAGCTCTACCTTGTCGCTCAAAAAGACCTGGTTTTTAGGTAGGGACGGATTTCTAAGC
>DAOWBJ010000321.1 GCA_030634125.1 Victivallales bacterium | reverse complement strand
CACGCGGAAACCCCTTTGTTCTTCAAACGCTACTCAGACTCCAATCCAAGCCAGCGCGGAGAAGCTCCAGTCGCTATAATTAGAGCTTTAGTTTCAATGACTTCTCCTGAAGTCAGGTGCAGTGTATGCGGTCCACCTGCTTTCAAATCAACTTTTTCCGCAGTATCACTTTTTATCGTGGTTCCAAAATTTTCAGCCTGCTGCTGAAATTTGAACATCAACTCAAAGCCGTTGACCGCTTCCGGAAAACCGGGATAATTTTCCACGTCAGAAGTTTGAGTCAACAAACCTCCTGGAAGTGCTCCGGTTATAAGTAACGGGGCGAGGTCAGCACGCGAAGCGTAGATTGCCGCAGTCAAGCCCGCGGCTCCAGAACCGATGATAATGATGTTTTGCATTTTTATTCTTTTCCTGATTTATTTTTTGGTGAAATAATTTTATCTTTTGATAAGCTTATAATTGATTGCGGGTTTAACAAGCGGGTCATAGTTGGCAAGTCCAGCAAATCGTCTTCCAGATTGATTCCGCGTAAGATTTTTATCAAGTCATAAGCGATTTTTTCAGTATTTATAATTATTCTATTGATTTTTCCAAGACAGTATTGATAAAACCAGAATGCGATATAAGCAATAACAAGACCTGCTATTAAGGGATAGAAGCTTTGAGAAAAACTGTAAGCTAATTCCTGCCAGTTGCCAATCCCGGCGTTTGTGGAAAAATAACCTGAAGCCTTAACAAGAATCATTCCTGAACCCAACAACCCTAAAACAAATGAATAGATCGCGCAATTAAGCAAAAGACGTGTTGTTTTAAGCATTCTTTCATATTCCGCTTTGAGAGCAATATTCATCTCGTCTTTGCATACTTCAAAGCCGTCAGCGATATTTTTAAACGTTGAAAACAGAATCCTGGCAAGCGGTGTTTTGCCGGAAGAGCATGCTTCCATCGCAAAGCCCAGCTCATTGTCATATAATACGCTTTTTACCTTATGCACCAATTCTTTCGGATAAGTGCGGTGACGACGAACAAAACACCAGACCGTTATAGCCGCGCCACAAAACAGCATGGTATTGAGCGCAAGCAATATCCAGATAAAGAACCCCCAGAAACCACCCGCGACCAAAAAAAATCTACGTTTAGAAATGGCCATTTTTATCTTTCGATTATTCACCATGAGCTCAAGCTTTTCTTTGTTTTCTATTTTTTCATGAATTTCCTGCGAAAAACATGTCTGTGCGAAAGCACAAAAAATCATGGCGGTAATAACGATGATGTGAGCATTTCTGAGTTTTAAAATCTTCTTCATATTACAACCTCTGTAATTATTTTGGTTTTATCGAATATTCTTTTTTAAACATATCTTCATATACTTTTAATTTCTTATCTTTATTCCTTTTATAAATAGCAATAGTTTCCTGTAATGCAAGTTTGTGTCCGGGAACTTCAGGAGCAAACACTGATATATTTTCCAGAAAACAATCCAAAGCGCCTTGAGTTCTTTTTTGTTTTAGAAGCATTTTCCCAAGACTCAGGTTTGCCATCGCGGAATATTCCGGTACAGCCAGATCAAATGAGCGCCGGTATGCTTTGGCGGCATTATCCTGCTGTTTGAGTTGCGCATAAGCATTGCCGAGCAACAAAAACCCATGAGCATAGGAGCTGGCTTCTAATTGAGGCATGATCATTTTTTCTTCCAGCGGAGGGCTCAAAAGAGATACCACGGTCTGATAATCAGCGTCAGCTATTTTTATTTGCGCCTGCAATACTTTTATTTTTAGCCGCATTATCGGGAAGTTATATTTTGCGGCGACGGAATCCAACAGCTTTCCGGCTTTCAGCATTTCAGAGGGCAAAGTCATTTTCACTAATTTAAATTCCTTGCGCCTCAAAATGCGCTCGCGCTTGTCCAATTGGATAGTAAGGTTACCTTTCCGGTCGGATTTAAGTAAATCAGCTTTAAGCCATGTATTATTAAGCAGGAGCACTTTTATTGCTGTTCCTTTTCCGTATAAAGCGGAAATATTTAATAATATAAGTAAAACAAAAAATAATTTAGGCATTATAATCCTTTATAAATTGTACTAATACCTGGCGGCTTCGAGGACCGTCAAATTCACAGAAATAAATTCCCTGCCAGGTACCAAGGCAAAGTTTCCCGTTTTCAACCGGAATTGTCTGCGAAAACCCCATTAACGAAGCTTTCAAATGAGCAGCGCTGTTACCTTCAAAATGACGAAACAAAGGGTTGTTCCACGGAACAATTTGTTCTGTCGCCGCCAGCAAATCACGCTGAACATCAGGGTCGGCGTTTTCATTGATAGTCAAACCCGCCGTAGTATGCCGGCAAAAAATATGGCAGATACCTGATGTAAAACCTTTTGGTATTAAATCACTTAGTTGCCGGGTGATATCTATCATTTCACTGTGATTGTTTGTCGTAACATTGATTTTATCCATATCAAAATATAATCCTCAAACTCTTTTTCTGCAATATTTTAAGAGCATATTCTTGAAAAAAAAGATTTCAGGTTTT
>DAOWBJ010000241.1 GCA_030634125.1 Victivallales bacterium | reverse complement strand
TGCTTTTTGGTCTTTAGCGCACTAAAGTAACGCTAATATAAATTTATACAAAGAGATATAAAAAAAATATGATAGACCGCGATAAATTATACCCTTTGGTTTTCCAACCGATATACCTCGGGAAAATGTGGGGAGGAACTCAAATTAAGGAATTCCTTAAACGTGATGATATTCCTGATTTAAAAGAGCCTGTCGGTGAATCATGGGAACTGGTGGATCGCGAAGACGAACAAAGTGTTGTCGCCAACGGTCCGCTCAAAGGCGCGAAAATTACGCAGTTGGTTAAACATTACGGTAAAACTTTGATGGGAAGTAAGTACACCGGCGGCCGCTTCCCCCTGCTGGTGAAAATTATTGACGCCAGTGAACGCCTCTCTCTACAGGTTCATCCCGACGAACAAGCTTGTGCCCGCCTGGGCGACGGCGCGGAACCTAAAACTGAAATGTGGTATATCCTCAACGCCAAAAAAGGCGCGAAAATAATGGCCGGCGTAAACTCGCGCAGCACTAAACAGCAATTGTTAAATACCATAGAGACCGCTGAAGTCGAAAACCATTTACAGGTCTTTGAATCCGAACCCAGCGATGCTTATTTTATCAGCAGCGGCACTCTGCACGCTATCGGCGAAGGCAATTTGCTGGTTGAGATCCAGCAGAACAGCGATACGACATACCGTGTCAGCGACTGGGGACGTGTCGATAAGGACGGCAAGTCCCGGGAACTGCATATGGAAAAAGCTTTGGAATCAATAAACTATATAAACCGCACCTCTCCGCGCATTCCGGGTGTAGCCGGTGTGGTTCAGCACAACCGTAAATTCCCGGTGGTTAACCGCTGTCGTTTTTTCTCGGTTGATGATTTACGTTTAATCGGCGAATGGAATGAAGATACTACTGTTTCCGGCAGTTTTCATTTGATAACTTGTGTTAATAAACATATCAGGATCAGCACTAATGACAGTAACGTTGATTTAAATCCGGGTCAAACCTGCCTGATCCCGGCTAGTTTGGGAGCTTATCGCATTCTCCCTATGGAACCCGGTGAAACTGATGTCCTCAGAACTACTCTTTAAACAACACCGTGGAAATAATAATGAACTCTTTTAAATGTATTACTGAACTTGCGACCTTTTTGCAAAAAGAATTTTCTCAAGCGGCATTCCCTGAAAACTGGACAGTAAATGCCGATAAATGCCCGCCGAACATGACTGGCGATTTAACTATAAACTGCTTCCGCTTCGCGAAAATCCTGCGCGGTTCGCCGGATAAAATCGCTGATAAGGTTTTAGCATTTTTCAAGCGGCACAGCGATGTCGTCACTGCTGAAAAAATCAAAGCTTTTGTCAATATAACTTTGACCCCCGGAGCGGTTTATCGTGATTCAGTCGCCTGCCTTGATACTCTGCTGAAAAGCTCTCAACTCCAGGATACTGGACAAAAACGCATTTTAATAGAATATTCAGCTCCAAACACCAACAAGCCGCAACACCTCGGACATGTCCGCAATAATACGCTGGGAATGAGTTTAGCTTCTTTGCTTTCCCGTGTCGGACATGATGTCATTCAAATAAATCTTGTTAATGACCGGGGTATTCATATTTGTAAATCCATGCTGGCCTACGAGCGTTTCGGAAAAGGCATAACTCCTGAATCAACCGGCATCAAAGGTGATCATCTGGTTGGCAGTTTTTATGTAAAATACAATGCGGCTTTGAAGCGGGAATTAAATGATTTACGGGAAACAAAGCCGGAGCTGCATGACGAAAGTGACGACAAATTATTTCTTGAAACAGAAATTGGTCAAGCGACTCATAAAATGCTCCAGGATTGGGAAAACGGTGATGAAAAAGTTATCGCTTTATGGAAAGAAATGAATTCATGGGTCTTTGCCGGTTTTGATCAGACATATAAGCGGATGGGGATTAAATTCAATCACACCTACCTCGAAAGTGAAACTTATCTGCTGGGCAAGGACATAGTTGCCGACGGACTCGCGCGCGGGGTTTTCAAGAAACGCGAGGATGGCGCAATAACTATTGATCTGGGCAAGATGAGTACGAAAGTCGTCCTGCGTTCTGACGGCACAAGTGTTTATATCACTCAGGACATTGGTACAACGCTTAAAAAATATTCTGATTACAAGCCGGAAGAACAGATATGGGTTGTTGGAGATGAACAAATTCTGCATTTCAAAATGCTTTTTGAAATTATGAAAAAACTCGGGTTTGCCTGGGCGAATGATTTACATCATTTAGCTTATGGCATGGTCAACCTGCCTTCAGGTAAAATGAAAAGCCGCGAAGGAACAGTTGTTGACGCGGACGAATTGTTTGATGAAATGGTTAATCTGGCTGGTGAAGCATGTAAAGAACGCTATGGCGACAGCGTTTCATCTGAAGAAATTTCCAGACGTGCGGAAACTATTGGTATGGGCGCGTTGAAATTCATGCTCTTGAAGTTCAACTCCAAAACGACTATGCTTTTTGATCCACAGGCATCGGTCAGGTTTGAAGGCGACACCGGGCCTTATGTTCAATACGCCTGTGCCAGAATTAATTCTATCGAACGCAAAGCCGCCGAGCAGGGTCTTAAATTTGATGCGGACACAATTAATTGGGATTTATTGTCCGGTAACGAAGAAAAAACTCTCGCGATTACCGCATTTTTCTATCCGCAAATTTTACAAGCTGCTGCTGAAAAAATGGATTGTTCAGCATTAATTGACTACCTGCTGGAGCTGGCGAAAGCCTTTAATCGTTTTTATCGAGAATGCCCGGTTTTAGCGGCTGATAACGAAGAATTAGCCAGCGCGCGTATGGCGCTTTGCCACGCGATTCGCGGCATTCTCACAGACGGACTTAATACTCTGACCATTGAAGTGCCTGAGGCAATGTAGGCGAACGCCTTTGTTATTTTAAAAAGCGGGAAGCGAATTGGCATTAAAACAAGGTTTTCTATTTGAATTTATTGCATTTAGAGTTTATTTTTACTAAAGTTAATAAATAATAAAGGTACAATTATGTATAGATTGATTGCTTTGACCGCTTTACTGGCTTTTTTCGCGGTGGGCTGCATAAATTTTCAATATAAAGGCGCGGCGTTTACTCCTACTGATAAAGCCCATATCTACGAAAGTAAAAAGAAGATCCCTGATCAAAAATATCTGCTTATGGGTAAATGTGTTGCTTCAGGTCGTTACAATGAGGTTACGCGTGAAAAAATGTATCTGCGCCTCCAGAAAGAAGCGGAAAAACAAGGCGCGGACGCAGTGCTGATTACAGCCTACCAAATCGTTCCGACCGGTATGTCAGAAGAAGGTCTCCTGAGTCAGGATTCCGTTAGCTTGTGGTCTGAAGGAAGTGTAACAAATTCAGGCTGGAATCAATTGTACGGCGATTTCGATCAGTACTACGGTCAGATTGGAAAGAAAGGTGAAAAGTCTTCCACTCCTCTTTCATACACTCGAATTATCCGGGCGTCTTTTATAAAATATGATAAGAATTTACCAAAAGATTTTGATATGGCGGCATTCAAGAAGAAATGGAATACATGGTCGAAAAAGCTGAAAAAGCTCAAACAGCCAAAGACTTTCAAAGCACCGCCGCCGCCTAAAAAAGGAGCGGATGTTGTGAACTTCCGGGGCATGGACTGATCACTATTCGCGTAAGAATGCTTTTTTGAGGAAATATATGAAAAAACGACAAACTTCTTTTGATTTGTTTGAGGGAGA
>DAOWBJ010000146.1 GCA_030634125.1 Victivallales bacterium | reverse complement strand
TTTTCCATTTTTACATTCCTTTTGCTGTTATTATCTCTTTCCCGCTTCCGTAAGGAGCTTCAGCGACTGAAGTTTGAAGCGGTACACCGCACAGGGACGTTCCCTGTTCACTCTATACATACGGAACGGGAGCTAAAACTGTCCGCATCAAACTGGGGATGGAAGCGTTTTTAAAGGAAATTTCTCGTCGAATCCTGCTTGCTGGAAGATGTCTTTGAGACTTTGCAGCTTGCGCTAAAATACGGAACGGGATACAGGGCAGTCGTCCAACACCTCGTTTCTGCCGTAGCATTTCAGCACTTGGCAAATCTCCCGCAAATCAGGCGACAGCCGTTCCAATATCAGGGTAACGTCCAGAATCAGGAGTGGATCGCAGTTTTGCTCACATTCGAGCGTTTCGATTTTTTCGATAACGCCGATATCCGGCAGCGTTACGGTTTGGTTGAGGGAATCCCGGCATTTTCTCCAGTCACGGCATTCTGCCTGCCGTTGATTGATCAGGTCGATAACTTTGCTTTCGACTACCCTGGCGATGAAGGTAATTTCTTTGCTTTTTTCCGGATCGAAGTTTTCTTTCCGTTTATAAAACTCAAGAAAAAGTTCCTGCTGAATGTCCGGAACGTCATGTTCGGTGAAGCCGAACAACCCGATCAGCATCCAGGCTTGGCGTCGAATGATTTTTTCCGTAAGAGAAAATAATTCCGGTTCGGTGAGTTTATGAGGCGTGTGTTTACCCATTGAATTTTCCTTTTTTTAAGGTTATCGGATGTGCCGTACCGGCCGTTTTTGACCGAAAGAAAAAGCACATCCCTTCAATGGATATAGGTGATAGAATCTTTCTATTATTTAATAAAAATCGTCTATTATTTATATTTTTTTGAAATTTTATCAAAAAAATACCGGGTTGCTATCACAAACAACCCGGCACTAAAAAAGAAATTTTTATTATTATAGACTCCAAACAATATTGTGCTTAGAAAAATAGCCAGGATTTTTTCCACATTTAATTGCAGATTGCAAATGAGCGCTAAACGGTTTATCAAATTGAGTAAGCTTATCGATTGCATAATTTAAGGAATTTCTGAATGCATTTGCGACTTTAAGAACAGGATCACCCAGCAATCGATGTTGACCGGTTGGGCTCAATGATTCTTTAATGACAGCAGACACTACTTCCAGGTCATCCTGTAATAATTTCAAGGCAACATCGTTACCTGATTCCCTGGCTTTAATTATCTCATTGAAAATATCGTGAAGCTCTTTTTTGTACTGTTTTACCGCATTCACATCGGCAATAAAGCCAATTTTACCATCTGGTAAACGCCCGATAGAAAAACCATCAGCGAGACCATCAAAACTTTCAGGCAAAATTAGCTTCTCCGACAACGTTTCCCCGGAAACGCATTGGACAATATCAACAACAAAGGTATTTTCTTTGGCATGTTGTAGAAGATAATGAATATACCTCGCCCCTGTATCAACCCCTGTCAGCAAAAACTTCTCTCCGCCCTGAAAACTCACCTCCCAAGCGTCACCGCATTTGCGAAAGATGTTTTCCGGCTCGGGTTCAGGTTTCGGCGCTGGCGGCATTACCAGTTGAGCCAGATTACATTCGCGGGTCAGCTCGAACTCCGTTTTCGTATTGAAGTTAAGCACCTCGTTCAACGGCACAAATGCCGCACCCATATCCTTCAAGATCGCGTCACTGGTTTGAGATATAGCTTTCCGTGCCGTTACCAGCAGGATATACGGCCGCTGTTCCTTGCAATTGAAGCGAAAAATTAAATCGGTTATTTCATGTTCCCAGATGTTCAATGTCAGATATACCGTTGCTGGCTTACAACCCAAAATCGGAACTTCGCCCAACTGCCAGGTATCCTCCTCTTTATTAAACGACTCAATATGCGGGCTGATTTGAAAAATATTTGTAATCTTTGACAACAAGGCGCTGGCTTTGACGGTGAAGATCAGTGCGTCGGTTTTATCGATTTTATACGAATTCAGCGGCCAGTCGCGGCACGCCGCCTCGTATTCGCCTTCGTATTCACAGACCTTGCGAAACCCGCAGGACGGATTGCACTGCTTAGGACACATGATCAAACCAGACATATCGCCAGTCGGAGTAAGATAATTCTTCTGCAACTTTTCAAAATTACGCTCATTGCCAAGCTTTAGCCGCCAGTCCGCTAACGGCGCTTTGGCACCCAGCCGCTTGCTGATAAAAGTCCAAAAATTTGATGTTCTATTGTCGTTGCTCATGCTTGAACCCTCTCTTTGTTAGCCACTGCTCAATCAGTCGGTCGTCGTCATCATACTTAAATTCAGCCAGGTTTCCGGTCTTGACCGTTACCATTCGTTCCGTCCTGGAATCCGTGAATTTTACCTTGAATTTTGCACTAACAATCCTGCCGTCAACCAGAATAGACAATTTCAGTCCCCTGACGACCTGAACGGCCAGATCGCCATGAATAGCGACTATTTCACCTTTAGCGGTCTGGAATTTGCACTGTACCGGTATGATTTTCTCCAATCCTGGAATATCGTCGCAGACCAACGCGTAATCGCCGACTGCATCATGCAGCAGATTGAAATTACGATCGGCAGACATTTCGTCGAGCAACGCCAGAGCATCGAATATTTCGGTATCGATTTTAATTCCCGGCGAAGCCAGGCGCTGACCGAGTTTATCATAATCAATAGTTCCGTCCGACTTCGGGTCAATACCGAACTCCGGAAAGCGATGCAAAAATGCCAGCAGTAATTTCGGCGCGACCTGACGTAAAAATTCCGGCTTTGCAGAATGCGCGCCCCCCCCTTACCGCATTGTTATTATTTCATAGGCTGTCCTCCGTTTTATTGGTTTCGGATTCAAACGAAAATTCTATGATCAGGCCTGCTTCCTCCTTTGAAATTTGTTGATAATATTCGCAGATGTTTCCGTCACGGGCTGCAATCAGAAAATCCAGTAGACGCTTAAGCACGGGCGAACGTATCGACGATTCAAGCAGTTCGATACCGTATTCGGTTTCCTTCTCCAGAATTTCAAGCCGATGTGATGAGTTCCACGGAGTTCCGGGATAATCCAATTTTTTTTTAAATCTTTCAGCCCATTCCGCTATTGCCGGATCGGTAAAAACGTTCTTCAACGAGCTAAGCGTCAGGTGAGCTTTCCATATCCCCGTTTCCAATTCAGCAATCCGCCGCTCGTGAGGATTTTTAGTTTTTTGGGCTTTGTGCAGATAAAGCGGCACTCCTATTAATTCCGCTTGAATTAAAGTTGGAATTCTTGACATTTCACTACTCCATAATTATTACGTTACAAAAAAAAGAGACGTATCCGCAAGAACAGTTTAAAAAAAACTGTCTTGTAGATACGTCTCACTTGACGACCTGCCGTAAATACGGGATCCGTCCCGAAAAGACAACATTACTTACCGTTCCGCTCCGAAATCGAAGCCATACGATCCGTTATTTAAATTGTCTGGGGAAAAATTTTACTGCTGCATTATGTGATTCCTTCTGTTGTTAATGGTTGAATCCGGAAAATTATTGATTGGAAATCAAAATTTATCCGGTCGATTTGCTCTGACAATCCGCACCTGCTTCCCATACCCCATGAGTGGTAACATGATCCGCTTTAACGCTTGCGCTCCAACAAATTACATCTTTACCTCATTTGTTTTTTTACTCCTATTGGTTATGTTGTTCATGATCGTCCCTTCATTTTCCTGTCGCTACGGAGCACGGCTAAAATTTCATTTTCTTATGAATGCGTGACTGCGGACGCTCTCTTTGAAATCTGTCCTCAGTTTATGAAAATTTCATTCTCGGCAAAGTTAAAAATGTTCACTTTCAACGTTTACGTCATCCGCCAGTTTTTCCGGAATCAGGGAGTCGTTGAAATGGATCATGACTTTAGCTTTTTCTAGTGTCTGCTGAAGCTGGACAATATCGATATCATAGATCGGCCGACCAGAATCAAGTACCAGTGCAGCAGCAGTCCCGGCCGCCTGTCCGCTGATGATTGCTGGAGGAATCACGCGCAGCACATCCCAGGCATAACCATCGCCGCAAACACAACGACCTGCTGTGATAAGGTTGTCAAACCCAGAGCGAACCAGCGTACGGTAAGGAATTTCATAAAGAAAGTCACGTTGGTCGAAATCGTTGATTGCACCCACCGAATCAGCAAAATGGCGGTACTGGTCGCCTATAGTCAGACAATAATCACCATCAATACATCTGATAGTGCGGAACTGGCACATGGTCGGTAGAGTAATAATATCGCGTGAAGTCCGTGTTTCTGTTCGGATATTATCGAGCATTTGGCACTGGTTAAGAACCACAAAACGACTGATTTCATTGGCATTGGTACCGGTATAAACCGGCATGCCAGCAGGATGATTTCTGCCATAAAGGTCAGCGTTGCCGCCATGCCGTCCAGTGATAGCCTTGGCAATATCTTTCGTTTCCCATGCCAACCGGCAACTTTCCAGCGTAAGAGCATGTCCATAATATGAGAAGTAGTTCTTGCCCTGTCGGATTGGCACATTAGCACGATACAACACCTCGGCGTCACCGGTGGCGTCGACAACGACCCCGGCACTAAAATATTCCCGTCCCGATTTGCTTTCAACGATTACCCCATCACAATGCAATCCGTTCATGACTGGCATGGAAACAACGCTGTCGAAACGGATAGTAATGCCGGCATTATGGAGCAATTCAGTCATGGCTAAAGCAAAAATCTGGGGAGAATAACGGGTACAATAGCGCTGCAGCGTAGGCTTAACCGGCTCACCGTTTTTCCAATCTTCCGGGATGGAATCGTATCCGTACCGGATTGACAATCGCAACAACTCTTCTGCCATACCGCGAATAATCAGTTTGCCGCGACCATTGCACATCGGCACAAAAAAGTTGATTAACCCAATCGTGGACAAGCCGCCAAGCATAATTGATTTTTCAATCAATAGAACATTCTTCCCCAACCGCTGTGCGGATAGTGCCGCAGCCACACCAGCCACACCTCCGCCAGCTACAATTAGGTCATAGTGGCCTCTAACAGGAATGTCTTCAATAAAGTTCAAAATTGATAAAGGATTAGCACCCGATGAATTATTTATTTCGGGCGCACGAGTTATCTTCTTGTATTCGATTGTCTTTCCCCTATTATGGTTACCTTAATTCCGTTAAAATTTTTGCGTTACGTATCATAGATGGAAATAAAAGCCCATTTTCGCAGATTCGCTCCGCAATCCACACCAACTTACCATGCAGCACAGCTTCCATGATCCGTTATATATTTATCGCTCCGTTAACAAGCCACGCTAATTTGTCATATCGCTTTTCAGTT